>JALTUD010000358.1 GCA_027047735.1 Flavobacteriales bacterium
TTCTTAGACGATGAATATTTTCTTTGCATAGCCCCAGCTATGGAAATAAAATATGAAGAAGTATAAGGATACTAAAAACATTTTATTGTACTTAGATTAACTGTGTTAGGGATACCAATCCCTAACGTGTGTAAAATGAGTGCTAAGAAAATGAGTTTTAGTTTCTTTAGATGATGAAAAAATTCTTTGCATAGCTATGAAAATAAATAAACGAGAAAAAAACAACACATCTAAAATATTGTTTTATAGTTGTTTACAGTGTTATTTGGTGCTAATTAAATATTTTTTTTATTTCATCCCCCCCATTTATTGAATTGTTCGCGTTTTCTTATGTGAGCTCATCAATAAAAAAAAGAATTATATTAAATAACCATTAAAATAAAACACTATGAAAACTTTAAAAATAACATTAATCGCTCTTTTAGGATTGTCTTTAGCTACGGTATCATGTAAAAAAGAAGCGGCACCGGAGCAACAACAACAGCAACAATCTAACAATAACGGAGGAAATGGAAGCGGAAACGGAAGTGGAAATTCGACAGATACCACAAATAATAATTCAAACGATTCATTGATTACATTTATAGATTTGGTCGATAACGTATCAGCAGATAGTACTATTGTATTTGACACTTCCAATGTGTTATCTAATACTATTCAATTTGTATCTTATCCTACTCCACTTTACGCGAATATTGATATATATACCGCAAACAATGGAGGTATGACCAGTACTGAATTAATGACTAGTGGTGTATACGATAATAAATTAAGTGGAATAAATATATATAATGAGGCAACCTTAGCTTGGGAAGATTATACTCTAGTTAGTACAGCCTCACATGGGTTAATCATAAATGCTACAAGTAGCGAATATAGAGTGGCAATTGCAGGAACATTTGTTAACGCCAACGGAGATACTGTTGTAATTCCATGGGTTGAGCTAACAAATCCATACTAAAAAATAATAGCTAAGTCCTAGTTTGCAAAAAGCAACTTCATTCATTTGAAGTTGCTTTTTTTTGTTTTTTATTAGAAAGTTTATTAACTAATATTTCCCCAATTCGGTTTATGTAAAGCTCTTCGAATTAGTTCTTCTCTAATAGGGTAGTGAAGTTTGTTTTTTAAATCGGGGTCGGTTGAAAGTACTTTTACAGCTGCATCTTTTGCTATTTGTAAAATTTGAGCGTCCTGAGCTAAATTGGCTATTTTTAAATCCAATAGACCACTTTGTTGTGTTCCCATGATATCTCCCGGTCCTCTCATTTGCAAATCAACCTCTGCAATATCAAAACCATCATTGGTGCGTACCATTGTTTCAATCCGTTTTTTTGCGGTTTCTGATAATTTGACACTCGTCATCAAAATACAATACGATTGATTGGCACCTCTACCCACACGACCTCTTAATTGATGTAAAGCGGAAAGACCGAATTTTTCAGCACTTTCAATTACCATTACCGAGGCGTTGGGAACGTTCACTCCCACCTCTATAACTGTCGTTGCTACCATTATTTGAGTTTTTCCTTGAGCGAATTGTTGCATCTCATATTCCTT
>JALTUD010000359.1 GCA_027047735.1 Flavobacteriales bacterium
GTTACCAATAACGGCTATTACAGTTTTGCCGATGAAGGGACTTTGTGAAACAGTTTTTTATTAAGTACCTGTTCAAACTGAATTTTGTTTTCGTGTACTCACTCCACTTGCGTTAGGGATAGAAGCGGCATCCTTTTGTCCTCCCTCCTTTTGGAGGGCAAAAGATATAGCGGATAGCCCGACCCCAATTGACAAAAACATCGTTTCGCCTGAGCGAAATGTTGTTTTTGTCAATTGGGGGAACGCCCTAAAAAAATTAAAGGTATTAGTATTTGCTTGTTTCAGAAATAGTTGTATCTTAGCGTGACTAAAACGATTACACATAATGAGAAAAATAATTTACCCTTTGTTTGCTGTTTCTTTATTGTTCCTGTTTACGGGATGTAACAAGAATAAAAAATTAGCCAAAATGGACGGAAACAATAAAGAGTATAAAGAAACTCCGGTTGAACTTTCTGAGACGATTTATATCCAAATTCCCAACACGATTTTAGGGAGTAGTCTTTCCGGATGGGGGGCTTGTCAGAGTATTCCTTTTGGACAACAGATAGATTATACGGCTTTTGTTCCTACTCAGAATCCAAATCCTTACGCCGGATTGGTTAGAAATATCAACCCTACTAAAGTGGTAATGGAATTGGCATCGGTTGAAAGTTGTGATTTTTCGATGTTGGGAAATTTGACAGTATATATTTGCGACAAAGGGGTAACCGACCCTGCTAATTTTGTTTTTCCTAATCCCAGCAACCCTGATGCAGCATACAATGCAATTAAACTTGGGGAAATGACTACCATTCCTGAAAGTATTGGACGCTCGTTAACTCTACCGTTGGCAAGTTCAGACATTATTATCGACCAATTTATCCACGCGGGTGATTTTCAAATTTATACGGAAATGACTATCGATAAAGCTTTTACGGATGCTTTTGCTACTATTCGTACTACAATGGATTTGAAAGCTGAATTGGATAATGAAAAATAATTATTTCCCGACTTCCCCACGCTTAACCTTAATATAGGTTTTTATACATTTAAAATTAATTAATGACATTTAAAGAACTCGGCTTAGACGAACAATTGTTGGAAGCCTTAGATTTTATGGGGTTTGAAAAAGCAACACCCATTCAAGAACAATCCATTCCTCATATATTGGAAGGTAAAGATTTAATCGGCTGTGCTCAAACGGGCACCGGTAAAACGGCAGCTTTTATCCTTCCTATTCTGAATAAAATTGTAGAAAAACAATACAAACATACAAGTACACTTATCGTTGTACCAACCAGAGAGTTGGCACAGCAGATTGACCAACAAGTACAAGGATTATCTTACTTTACCGGTGCAACTTCCATTTGTTTGTATGGCGGTGGTAAAGCAGGTGATTGGAATACACAGAAAAAAGCAATGGATAGAGGTGTGGATATTATCATCGCAACCCCCGGTAAATTAATTACTCATCTCATTATGAAGAATGTGAATGTGAGCACCATTGAAAACTTAATCCTTGACGAAGCGGATAGAATGCTGGATATGGGGTTTTATGAGGATATTTGCCGTATTATTTCATTTCTTCCCGAGAACAGACAAAGTTTGATGTTTAGTGCTACCATGCCTCCGAAAATAAGGGCTTTGGCTAAACGCTTTTTGAAAAACCCGGTAGAAGTAAGTATTGATATTTCCAAACCTTCGGAAGGTGTTTCACAGTTGGCTTATCGTGTTTACGATAAACAAAAAACTCCGCTGATAAAAAAATTAATTGAGGAGCGTCCTGACTATAAGAGTATTCTTATTTTTACTTCTACGAAACGAAAAGTAAATGATATTGTTCGCTCTTTAAAGGGTGGGAATTATCTTGTTAAAGGAATTTCTTCTGACTTGGAACAAAAAGACAGAGAAGAAGTTCTTTTGGATTTTTCCAATAGAAAAGTACGCGTTTTGGTTGCTACAGATGTTATCAGTAGAGGTATCGACATTAAGGACATTAATATGGTTATCAATTACGATGTGCCGAAAAATCCTGCTGACTATGTACACAGAATTGGTAGAACGGCTCGTGCAGAAACAAAAGGGGAAGCTATTACTTTGGTGAATGACGATGATGCTTATAAATTTAAGGGAATTGAAAAGTTAATCGAAAAAGAAGTACCAAAAGGAAAACTTCCACAAGAATTGGGTGATGCTCCCGACTGGAAAAGCAAACCGAGAAATAACAAAAAACGATTTTACGGCAAAAAGAAAAGATTTGGAAAATCTTCCGGAAAGCCTCAAATTCGTAAGTGATATTTTTTAGCGATTTTTACCTCATTAAAAAGTTTATCCCACTTGAATATAATTCTATTGGTTTTAGGATTTTCGTTATGAAAACCCTAAAACCTCATGAATAATTAGGAATAACTCTATACTGGAATAATACAATTAAGGAAAACAACTTAAAAGACGATTAAATTCCTTCTCATTAGAACGTTGTAGAATTACTGTTTTACACAGTATAGTAAAGCAACGTTTCTAGGGCGAGTTTCACTACCTCCGCTTGTACCCGAAGAAAAAGAAGCAATATCTACTGAATGCGTGTGTGCTCCTGCTGAACCTGAGTTAAACTGAGAAATATCTACGGAATGATTATGATTACCCGCAGTGGAAGAATTAAACTGTGGTATATCAACAGAATGACTATGATTACCATTTGTGGCTGAGTTAAAAGGTGCAATGTTTACAGTATGGTTGTGGTTACCTGAATAACCAGTGTATTTAGTTACAGTAGTATTATTCCACCTTCCATCACCTCCTGCAACCTCATAAGGATAATTATTACCATTTGTTGCATCAAAAGAAGTGAAAATACTATGATTATGATTACCATTAGTAGTAGTAGTAGTATTGGGAGGATCCACAGAATGATTGTGGTTTCCTGTAGTATTCGTGTTGGTTGCAGGCGGATTTACAGTATGCAGGTGATTCCCCGCAGTAGTTGTGTTCGTTGCCGGAGGATTTACTGTATGTAAATGATTTCCAGCAGAATTTGTGTTTGTTGCAGGAGGATTTACCGAGTGACTATGCGACTGATAGTCTGCGGTTTGAGAAGAAGCTAAAACACGACCTACATCAACCCCTCTACCATTATCCAATCCTCGAATAAACTCACCTCTTAAATCGGGGGTTCCTCCTGTTCCGTCAGCAATTGCCCAACCTGTTGGACAAGTAGCAGCATTAAAAGCTACTACCGCACCTGAAGGAAAAGCTAAAGAACTTAAATCTACGGTTTGAGAATTTCCATTTTCTATGCCTACTGTTAAAATATTTGTTGCGGTATTAAATGCAAGTCCCGATATATTTTGGTCGTCTGTACCTGCATTATCGTTAACCCAAGTATAAGTTCCACTGCCATTGGTAGAGAGAACTTGTCCGTTTGTTCCGCCTGTTGGTAATTCTATTTCGTTGGTTGGGTCGCTATCTGCATCATTTATTGAGAAGGTTGTACCACTTCCCCCACTTATATTTACTGTTACGTTACTTCCTGAAATTGTATTACTTAAATTTTGATTATCGGTATTGTCTAAATAACCACTTAAATCAACTGTTGTTCCATCATTAGTTAATGATAGTGTATTTCCCGATAGCGATAAATCTTGATTATCTGTATTGTCTAAATACGGAGTTAAATCAATATTGGTAGGTGTTCCATTATTGGTTATGGTTAAGATATTTGTCGTTGTATTTAAACTTAAATCTTGTATTTCGTTGGTGGGATCCGAGTCATTGTCTGTGACGGTTAAAGGATTAGCAGATGTTCCATCTCCTGAAATATTTGTTCCTGAGGTTTGCACTACTTGAGAGCCCCAGTTGTCTGCTCCCGATGGTGCATTTTGAGCGACCCAGTTTGTTCCGTCCCATGTTAAGACTTGATTGGTAGTTGCTGTACTTGGCAACTCAATTTCATTGGTCGGGTCAGAATCTCCGTCTGTAACCATTAGCGGATTAGCTGTTGTTCCATCTCCGGATATATTTGTCCCTGATGTTTGAACGACTTGTGTTCCCCAGTTGTCTCCCGAACCGCTTCCTACTTGTACCCATTGTGTGCCGTCCCAATAGAAAAACAAGTTCATGTCCTTATCATAAACCATCATACCGTTATCGGGTAGTGCCAAAGCTGTACCTAAAGTATTTCTAGCTACTGTGGTTAAACGAGGAATTAACACCCCTTTATCATCAGATTGGACATCTAACATGGCGTTTGCATTTGGATTGGCTCCGTTATTATTTATGGCTACTCCTCCATTTTGTGCTAACGCTCCGATTGAGGCGAATACACCTAAGGCTATCAATGTTTTTTTCATAGTATTAAACAATTATTAATCAAATGTTTATGCAATTTAGTAAAAAAGTTCTATTTACAAAGTATGTTTTCATTTTTTTTACGAAAGGTACTTTTGGACTTACGTTACGCTGTTTATATCTTTTAAATATTGAAAGAATCTTATGAAGCGGATTTGTTTCCTTTTACTTCTTCAAAATTATTTTCCATACTGAGGGAAATGCAAAGAAAATATTCATCGTCTGAGAACTACAAATTCCATTTTCTTGCACTTATTTCATTCCACTTGCGTTAGGGATTGTATCCCTAACACGAGTAAAATAGACGGTATAAAGCGTTTTTTGATTCCTTATCCTTCTTCATAAAATTTTTCCATAGCTGGAGCTATGCAAAATTTTTATTCATCGTCTAAGAATACTAAATTCTATTTTCTTTGCACTTATCTCAACTGCGTTAGGGATTGTATCCCTAACACGAGTGAAATAGACGGTATAAAGCGTTTTTTGATTCCTTATCCTTCTTCATAAAATTTTTCCATAGCTGGGGCTATGCAAAATTTTTATTCATCGTCTAAGAAACCAAAAATTCACTTTCTATGCACTCATTTCACTCGCGTTAGGGATAGAACGGCGTGTTTGAACTCCTTTTGGTTTGTTGCATATATGCAAACCAAAAGAGTGAGTAGTGATAGCCCGACCTTACGGCGTTAAAAAGTAGTGTAGTGCAACGAAACTGCTTTTTTATGACGTAATGGGAACGCCCTAATCTTCTAATAAACCTTCTAATTCTTTCACGGACAGGAATTTACCTCTTTTTAGATTAGTCAAAACGATGGATACATTTTGCAAATCGGGACTCATGATGAAATAGGTTCTGAATCCGTACCACCAACCTGTGTGAAAGACGATGTTTTTTCCGTTTTCTTTTTCTAAGAGTCGGAAACCATAGCCGTAGTTTTTGCCGTCTTTTCTTTTTTTGTGTTTGGGGGTTATCATTTGACGGAAAGTTTGAGAACTAACTAATTTATTTTCTACTAAACCCAGGTAGAATTTATACATATCATCTACGTTTGAATACACTCCTTTGTCTCCTACTACTCCATTTAGATAAATGTCAATCTCGGGGACATAATAGCCGTTGTAGCCGACTGCGGGATTTATTAAGTCTTGTTTGTTTTCTCTGTTATAAACCACGGTATTTGTCATATTCAAAGGGATGAATATGTTTTGTTTTAAAAATGCTTCGAAAGGGATTCCGCTGACTTTTTCTACGATTGATGCTAAGAGCATATAGTTGGT
>JALTUD010000360.1 GCA_027047735.1 Flavobacteriales bacterium
ATTGTTGAGGTAAATTCTTTCTTTAACTCTTTATCATCGGCATCAACGATGATTAAATTGGTGTGGCTAAACAGGTGGTTTACCCAACGCGTGGTTTCTTCACTTAGGGTTGAACTTGGTGTATTTTCATTAAATAATTCTTTTAAGCGTAACTTTTCATCTTCATTTGACAGGAATGAATACAGTTCGCAGTAAGCTTTTGTATAAATTGAAGCAGGCATTCTTCCCACCGCTCCTTTTAATTCGGTATGAGCTTCGATGGTTTTGTTGAACAAATTGGCTTTGCTGACTTCTTCAAAATCATGATCTTCACTTGCCAACCAAAATACAGGGACGAAGTTATATTCCGGAAATTCTGCGGAAAGCATTTCACTCAACTTCAATGTAGAAACAATCTTGTGGATAAAATATTTTGGACCTCCAAACAATCCTAATTGGTGTCCCGTGGTTACTGTAAATGTGTTTTCTTTAAGTAATTCATTCAAGTTTTCGGGAACAGAAAGGTTGTACGATTGATATTGGGCTTTGATTCTATTTACAAGTAATTGCCTTTTTGATGAGGATAAAGAACGGTCTTTTATCTTTTCTTTGAATCCTTTTAAACTATTTTCGTAGGTGTAAAAAGGTTTTATACTTTCCTCGTTTTTTAAGTACTCAATAATAAGTTTGTTGACTTGTTTGGAGTTTTCTATCTTAATTTTTGAATCGTTGTGCATACAGCAAAGGTATATGTTTTGATTTTTTATATAGACCTAATTTTATACTTTGTGTAACAAAAGTTTCAATCCTAATCGTTCTTAAAAATTAAAACATTGATTTTTGTTACTGTTTGATTGCTTAATATTTATGATCTTTGAAAACAAATCAATAAATAAACAAAAAATGGAACATAAAATATCTACGGAATGGTTAGGGAAAATGGCTTTTAAATCCAAAGTAATTGGGGGAGAAGTTATGTTGGATTCAGACGAGGCAGTCGGAGGCGAAGGGCGAGGTGTTCGTCCAAAAGCTCTGATGCTTACTGCATTAAGTGGTTGTACGGGGATGGATGTTACGTCGTTAATGAAAAAAATGAGAACCGATGAAGCGGTTAAGGAATTTACGGTTGATGTAGAAGGTCATTTGACAGAAGAGCATCCGAAATACTACGACAAAGTTCACGTAACTTATACTTTTAAAGGCAAAGATATGGACGAAGCTAAATTAACAAAAGCAGTTAATTTATCCATTGAGCGTTATTGTGGTGTTTTTGAAATGTTCAGAAAGTTTGCAGATGTTTCTCATGAGATTGTTTTTATAGAGGAATAGTATGGTTTTCTTACTTCAATCAAACTTGCCTTATATTATTTTCGGTATAGTTGCTTTGCATTTCATTGTAGGTATTGCTTGGCTTGCTTACAAGATTGCTAAGGGTGAAAAGAAAGATAAAAGCAAGGAAAACAAATCATAAAAAAAGCCCGAAAAATATTTTTCGGGCTTTTTTATAACTTAAGTTATCGTTTAATGTTGGTGTCCTCCTGCTCCGTGAGCATGTCCATGTTCAAGTTCTTCGGC
>JALTUD010000361.1 GCA_027047735.1 Flavobacteriales bacterium
AATTTAATATTAATTTTTCATTAGGAAAGAGATGGTAAAATTCATAATAACTCTCCAAGCAAGTGTCACATTCTATTGGATAAAAAGTAAACCCACGATTTAAATTAGCATCTAAAGCAGGGTCTGAAAATTTAGCAACACTCTCTTTCTGCTGTTCGATTTCGGATGAACAACTGATAGTAAAACAAACTATCAAACTAAATAAAAATAGTTTCATTATTTTAAAATTTTGGTTGATTCTTTTTTGCTTTTCCTGAGCTCCTTTTACTTTTACCTTTGCTTTTATTTCGATTATGTTCTTTTTTAATTAAAGCATCAAACAGAGGAGTTTGGCCTCTATAAACAGGATTAATTTCCATCGATTTATGACCGTTTTTGTATTGTTCATACAATGTAGCATTAGTCCAATCTGTTACTGCCTGTCTAAATTTTTGCTCTTGCTCTACGGAAATATTTAATCCTTCATATATAGCTTTAAAGTAATCCATCACATCATGATTAATCGCTCCATCTTTAAACATTAATCGACCTTCATAATCTCCAACCATAGTACCTCTTAACCATGTAGTCGGAGAATACATTTGGTCATCTGGAGCGGATATACTTCTTAAATAACTATATGTATAATAAAGTTTAGCAACTTTAGCTTCAATCATCAAATGATTTCCTTGTAAAGGACTATCATACTTATAGAAATCTGTATTTTCGAAAGAAAATTGTAACCCATGAAAAAACTCTTCAAATATAATTGACATTCCTGCATCTTGACTAAAGCCAAAAGGTTTAGTTCTTAAAGATATCGACTTATAACTTTTCGTAGAACTATTAGGACTATAATAACCTCCAGTATTGGCATTATCAGCTGTATTAAACATCTCTGTAACATAAACATTTTCTGGCATCTGGCCTAATGTCGTTATTACATCATTAAAAAATGAAGAAGCAATTCTTTTATTTGAAATTATTTTCATTACTCTTCTCCCGCTTTTCTTAATCCAGAAAGCAAACTTTATAGTGTCTCTAGAAGGGGCACTAGCCATTATTGGAGTATTAAGAGCATAAGATATGGAGATACATCAGGATATCTTTCAGAATATCTGTCTATACTCATGAATCGACCTAAACGATTATCATAAGCTCTTGCTCCCATGTCTAAATGATTTCCGTTTCCATTGACTTCATCATCCTTTTCCATTCCATTAAACCCAAACCTATAACTCTCCACACTCCCGTTTCTTCCTCCCATAGCCATACCAAAGGGATAATAGTAAGGGTTATTCATTCCAAGTACTGTTCGGATACTGACATTTTTTGAAGTATAAATGTTATCTTTAATAATCGAAAATTGTTCAATTAATCGTACTGCGTTTTTATATAAAAAGTGTTGTAATCGGTAGGGTATAGAATAAAACGCCTTTGAATATAAATGGATGAAATTTGTACCTCGTCTAACTGTTGTCTTCGTGAAAAATACGCTTATTATACTTTTTATTGACTGTACTTTTAATTGAAATAATTCAATAATATTTGTAATAATAGCATTAACAATCAATATGAACAGGTATCGAAAATGTGTTAAATTAGGCGGTAAGTTTGATATGTGTAAATATGTCTTCAAGAACCTTTTTTTATGATTGTAAATGTAGTAAATTATACGTTAAAAGACAAATGTTTTTGAAAATATTCATCGTCTAAGAAACCAAAAATTCACTTTCTATCCGCCAATTTCACCCGCGTTAGGGATAGAAGTGGCATCCTTTTGGGTTGTTGCATATATGCAACCCAAAAGATATAACGGATAGCCCGACCCTCATTTGCTAAAGAAGTGTTTCGCGTTAGCGATATGCTTCTTTAGCAAATGAGGGGAACGCCCTAAACATCTACACCGAAAATATTTTTTACGACTGTGCCTATTCCAAATGAAAGAGCCGAAACGCCTAATGAAATCAAAGCCATTTCTAAAAATCGACTTTTAAAGGAGAGGGCTTTGGCGATGGATATATAATAGGTGTATCCTGCAATGATAAGCACGGTAAAAAATAACATTCCGCCTAAAGCATAGTATGGATTGTCTTGTATAAGGTAAGGAAACACCAAAAAAGCTACGGTTAAAATATAGGAAACTCCCGTGTAAATAGCAGCTGTAATTGGGTTTACTCCTTCTTTGTCTTCCTCTTCTTTAGAAGCTAAATAGCCTGATGCTGCCATGGATAGAGAGGCGGCAAACCCCATAACCAGACCGGTTGCCCCTACAATAGTATTGTTGTTGAAGGCAAAAGTTAGTCCGGCGAGTGTTCCGGTAAATTCTACCAAAGCATCGTTGAGCCCTAAAACGATAGAACCGGCGTAGATGAGGCGGTAATCGTTTAATATATCGATGAGTTTTTGTTCGTGTTCCAGCTCATCTTGTTTAATAGCAAGGGCTTCGGGATATTGTTTGCTGATTTTTTCGTAGAAAATACTTGCTTCGGCTTCTCCCGATTCGAGTAAGCGAAGCGAAAAAGATAATCCGAATATCTTGGCTAAGAGCAGGTGTTTTTTTATTCGGTATTGATTGGGCGAAATATCTTTTTTAGTGATGTTTTTCCAAAAATTATAGTGTTGAAGCTCTTGTTGTGCAATCTCTTGCAATGTTTTTTTGTTCTTTTCGTCTTCACTAAGTTCAGCCAGAGCTTTGTACACGTGGTACTCGGTTATTTCATTTTGTTGCTGTTGCAAAATTTCATTCATTACAATTTTCGTTTTCCAGTTCAAATTCTAAGGTGCTGTGGCTAATTCCGTGTTCGTTTAGCTCTTCTTTAATGGATTTTTTAACTAGCGGTAATGTCTTAATGTCCTTTACTTTAACGTGTCCCGTAAGTGCGTTTTCGTTGGTGCTGATTCCCCAAATATGTACGTGGTGAACATCAATTACCCCATCAATTTCTGAAAGGTGGAGGATAATTTCATCGCGGTCAATTTCGGCAGGGACGCCATCCAATACACCAATCCAACTTTCTTTGAACAGATTCCAGGTAGAGTATAAAACAACCAAAGCAATGATAATGGTAACAATCCCGTCTATCCTGTACCAATGTGTATAGTAAATAATGATTCCCGAAACCACCACACCTAAAGAAACCAAGGCATCAGCCATTAAGTGCCAATAAGCCGCTTTGATGTTTAAGTCGCCTTCTTTTTCTTGATGAAACAGGCGAGCGGAAATAAAGTTGATAATCACTCCGGCAAAGGCGACCCACGAAACGATTACACCGTTTATAGCCTGAGGATGTATCGTTCTTTGTATGCCTTCCCACGCAATAGCACCAATAGCAAAAGCCAATAAAACAGAGTTGATAAACGAAGCAAGAATAGATACTTTTTTATAGCCGTAAGTGAGTACTTTTCCCGATTTTACATTTTGCAATTTAAAAGCTACAAAAGCCAATAACAATCCCGAAACATCACCAATGTTGTGAACCGCATCCGAAAAAAGAGCCGTAGAACCTTGTTGCCAACCGTAAAACAGCTCAATAAAGACGTAAACAATGTTAAGAATGATACCCCAAATGAACGAACGATTAATGTCGTTTTGATTGAGCGTAGGTGGACTATGGTGATGATGGTGCGACATAAAAATGTTAAAAAAAACAAAGGTACTTCAAAAAAAGAATATTGACTTATTTTGCTGATAGAAAAGCTAATTTAAGCCCCTCAATAACCATCGTCGTTCCGATAATGGCAATAATCAATCCCATTATTTTTCCGATAACGGAAATTACGTTATTACCTAATTTATCAATAAGAATTTCGCTCCAGTTAAAAAACAGATAATTCATATAGCAAATAACAGCAAACGCAATCAAAACAATGGCAATATGAATAAAATCGGTATCAGAACTGTAATTCATAGCCGTAACAATCGTACCCGGTCCCGAAAGAATAGGAATAGCCAAAGGAGAAACAGCAATATCTTCATTGATATTCGGCGTGTGTAAATGTTTAATGGTCGATTTTTTAGATTGCAACATTTCAAATCCGACAAAAAACACCAAAATGCCACCTGTAATTTTAAACGCCGGAATAGTGATGCCGAATAAATCAAAAATAATCTTGCCTAACAGCACAAAAACCAAAACAATCGAAAATGCAATAAGGGTCGATTTCTTACTAATACGTTTTTTTACATCATCCTCAGCATCGCCCACCAATGAAATAAAGATAGGAACATTCGCAATCGGATTCATAATCGCAAAAAAGCCGGTCAATGAAGTCATAGCAAAAGAAAGTAGAGTAAAATCCATAGTTGTTTATGTTACTGTTTTGGGCGTTCCCCTTCTTTTCTAAAACAATATATCGCTCTCGCGAAACATTGTTTTAGAAAAGAAGGGTCGGGCTATCCACTATATCTTTTGCCCTCCAAAAGGAGGGAGGGCAAAAGGATGCCGTTTCTATCCCTAACGCGTAGAAAATGAGCGAGAAGAAAATGGAGTTTATTTTTCTTAGACAATGAATAAAAATTTTGCATAGCCGAGCTATGGAAAATTTTATGAAGAAGTATAAGGGAAATAAAACCGTTTTATGCCGTTCATTTTCTTCGTGTTAGGGATAAGTCCCTAACGCGAAAATGTAATACATATAATGCTAAAGCTCAAAAGTAAAATTATTTTGATACTAAAGTTGTAATTAAGCAAAGATTATGTCCTCAATTATTCAATAATTTTTTTCATTGTGATTTTGTTGATATTTAAAAAGAACATCAATAAGAAAAATCAACAAAAGAGATTTACTTTTGCAAGTATGAACAGTTTTGAAGATACATATTTACATAAAGGCAAAAGAAAACAATTGGTAGAGCTGCTGCGAACCAAAGGCATCACCGATGAAAATGTATTGGAAGTCATCAATAAAGTACCTCGGCATATTTATTTCGATAAAGTTTTTCATGCAAAATTCGCTTACGATGATGTTGCCTTTCCGATAGGAGCCGGGCAAACCATTTCTCAGCCTTATACCGTAGCTTTTCAAACGAGTTTATTAAATATTTCCAAGGGTTCTAAAGTATTAGAAATCGGTACAGGTTCAGGCTATCAGACCGCTGTTTTATGTGAGTTGGGAGCAAAAGTGTACACCATAGAGCGACAAAGAGAACTATACCTGAAAACCAAACGGCTTTTGCACGATATGGGGTATCAAGTACACACTTTTTTTGGAGACGGATTCAAAGGGAAAGAGGCTTTTGCTCCGTATGATGCTGTATTGATAACTTGCGGAGCACCTTTTTTACCTACAGAATTACTCAAGCAATTAAAAGTAGGCGGAAGAATGGTTGTGCCTATCGGAGCAGGCGAAGTACAAGAGATGACCTTGGTTGTGAAAGTAGGAGAAGATACTTTTGAGCAGAAAAAGTTAGGACAATTTAGTTTTGTACCCATGTTATCTGATAAACAATATTAAGTATAAAAGTGCGTTTTGAAGCTGTCAAAAAGAAATTTTAAAAATATGAAACGAATAATCATCTTATTGTCAACAATCGGTTTTGTTGGTTTATTACAAGCTCAAGAAGAACGCAAAGGTTTTGAAACCGAAACACAATTTCACTTATTTCAAC
>JALTUD010000362.1 GCA_027047735.1 Flavobacteriales bacterium
AAGAAAATAAGTCAAACCATTAATGCTGATTCAACAGAGTTAATGCGAACCTTTAATGATGTAAACCTTCAAAAAAAATACGGTTTTAACAACCAAACATTCATTAGCCTTTTTATTCCCAACACTTACGAAGTATATTCCGACATAACCCCCGAAGAACTCGTTGCCAGAATGGCAAAAGAGTATAAAAAATTCTGGACAGCCGAACGTAAAGAGAAAGCTAAAAAATTAGGGTTATCACAATCCGAAGTTACGACACTGGCTTCCATTGTACACGAAGAACAAAAAGTAAAAATTGACGAGCAACCTAAAATAGCGGGACTTTACCTTAACAGATTAAAAAACGGTTGGCTTTTACAAGCTGATCCTACCGTAAAATATGCTCTAAATAACCCAAGTTTAAAACGGTTACTATATAAACATTTAGAAATTGATTCTCCTTACAACACCTACAAATACACCGGATTACCACCGGGACCAATATGTATTCCCGAGCCCAACGCTATTGATGCCGTCCTAAATCATGAAAAACACAACTACTTTTTTATGTGTGCCAAACCCGAATATAGCGGTTACCATAACTTTGCACAAACTAACGCTCAACACGAAGCCAATGCTAGAATATACCACAATTGGCTAAAGAAACAAGGTATTCGATAATTTACCTCCTTCCATTTGCCCTATATGTCGTCCCCGTAGGTCTTGAAGGTGTCGAAGTCGGACGAGAATAGGTCGATGGAGAGTAACTTCCTCCACGACTGTAAGTTGACCTTGACGGCGAAGAAGTTCTTGGAGAAGATGAATAACTTCCTCTATTATAAGTTGAACTACTACTCGTTCTTGCAGGTGATGCTGAATAAGAAGTAGTACGAGCCGAAGATGAAGATGTTTTCGGAGAAGATGTTCTCCAAGCCGAAGAATTAACTCTACTACTAGAACTTGTAGAAGTAGGACTTGCAACAGCAGACGTATAATTTCTTACCATATATTTATCGTTATCTAAACGCTCTTTATCACGTTGAATAGAAGACAATGAATTGTTAAAATGATTATCATTACTAACATGAATTTCAGTAGGTTCTATTACTTCGACACTTGCGTCCCCTTTAGTTATTTGAGAAGGAATCACATAAGAATAATCCCTACCTGATGTTCCTCCATTTGTTGTTGCTACCACCGTAGGGTTTTCATTTTGGCTAAAGGTTGAACCATATCTCGAGTTTGAACCACCCGCACTTCCTCTATGAGTCGAACCTGAATTCACCCCCGGAGAATCATTCGCCCCACTTCCATTATTATTCCCGGTATAATAAGGAGAATAAGGATTATACGTACCGTAATAAGGATTATAACCATAACCGGTAGAAGTATAGTAAGGGTTGTAATATGGATTATAAGGATTGTTGTAATATGGATTCACTCCATAGCCGTTATAACCATAATAAGAACTTCCATAACAACCCGAACAATTAGGATAAGCAGGATTGTAACCATATCCCCCCGGTTGCCCCCAATTTTGATAATAATAACTTCCCCAACCTATGTT
>JALTUD010000363.1 GCA_027047735.1 Flavobacteriales bacterium
CTCTTTTAAAAAACTCATCTTTATGTTTATTTCTCCACATTACGATATTAGTAACATCTGCCTCCACGAAAGATGTAACGTGTGGAGATGTTTGAACAGAATCTACCATGTGGGTCGCAATCATTTTTCTCATTCTGTCCATTTCAACGATTTCATCGTTAGGATTAATTTTGATTGCCGGTGATTTTTTAGGTTTTGGAGCAGGTGCACCAGCCGAAGATGCAACAACTTTCGGTTGTGCTTTAATTTCCGGTTGTGCTTTACGCTGTTCCAGATAAGCCAAAATATCTTTTTTAGTAACGCGATTTCCTTGTCCCGTTCCTTTTATTTGCTCCAACTCGCTCATTGACACTCCTTCTTTTTCGGCAATACTTCTTACCAAAGGAGAATAAAACTGTCCATCAGCACCGTTTTTGTTAATCAATGTTAAAGTTTCGTTATTTTGAGTTAACGGAGCAGTTAATTCTTCAACAACTTTCTCTTCTTGTTTAGGTGCTTGCACCGAAACAACTGTTTCTTCTCCATCTGCACCTATAACTGCAAATACAGCTCCCACTTCCACAACATCTCCCTCATTATATTTTTTTTCTACCAAAATCCCTGAAGCAGGTGCAGGAACTTCCGAATCTACTTTATCGGTAGCAATTTCTACTATTGGTTCGTCTTCTTCTATTTTGTCTCCAACCTCTTTTAACCAAGTAGTAATAGTTGCTTCCGCAACACTTTCCCCCATTTTGGGTAATAAAACTTCAACGTTTGCCATTTTTATTTAACTGTTTGTTCGATATTCTGTTTCTTTCGGACAAAAGTAAGCATTTTTTAAGATTTTACAAGTATTTTTTAACACACTTTTGTGTATATTATTTATAAGATTAATTAACTCTATTCAGTATGTTCTCAGACTAAAATAATACAGAATATCAATGAAGATATGAAAGAAAACACAGTTTTAAACGCTAGTGTAAAGCAATACCATTTAAACATTGAGAAAAACCTTATAAAGCATATTTCAATATTCAAATAACACAAGAGAGAATAGCACAACTCAATTATCGAAAACATTGAAGGAAATTTGGTCTTATTAGTTGTTTCTATGGGCGTTCCCCTAATTTTCAAAAGAAACATATCGCTCTCGCGAAACATTTCTTTTGAAAATTAGGGTCGGGCTATCACTACTCACTCTTTTTGCCCTCAAAAGGAGGAGGGCAAAAAGGAGTTCAAACACGCCGTTCTATCCCTAACGCGTGTGAAAAGAGCACCATAAAATGTTTTTATTTCCTTTATACTTCTTCAAAAAATATTTCCATAGTTGGAGCTATGCAAAGATTTTATTCATCGTCTAAAGAAACTAAAACTCACTTTCTTTCGCCTCTTTTTAATATTTAAAAGGTATTATAGTAGGTGTAAAGTTGTGCCAACAACGTACCTACTTTATAAGCCCGATACGCAGGCGAGCAAAAATTACCGGTTGCGGTTTGTTTTTTTACGAAGTTGTTTATTGTTAAGGTATAAACAGTAAAATTAGATTATTTTCTTTTCAAT
>JALTUD010000364.1 GCA_027047735.1 Flavobacteriales bacterium
AAGAATTTATTTTTTTCAAGACTTAGGCGTAAAATTTTTGTTGTAACGAGTTACTACAAAATTTTACAACGACAGTATTGAGAAAAAGAAAGATTCAAAAATTCTTAAAGTTTGTTGTTTTGAGCATGAGCAAAAGAATTTTTCATCGTCTAAGAAAACTAAATTCCGTTTTCTTTGTACTCACCTGCCCCGTGTTAAGAACGGCGTGTTTGAACTCCTTTTTGCCCCCCTCCTTTTGAGGGCAAAAAGAGTGAGTAGTGATAGCCCGACCATTACGGCGTTGAAAAGCAATGTAGTGCAACGGAATTGCTTTTTTATGCCGTAATGGGAACGCCCAAATCTTACTTACCTCCTTTTGCTTGTTCGGCTTGTTGTTTTTGCAGTGCTTTTCGCCATAATTCATTGAGGTAATTGTGGTAATATTTGTATTCTTGCTTGGCGAAAAATAACAGATTGGCTAACAGAGCTTCTTGGTTTTTGTAGCCTTTGATGATGGTTACTCTGACAAAATTTTCGTCTAAAATAACGTAGCTCGGGTAGGATAATTGCCCGTCTAACAGCGAGTAGGCGAACCAATGTGTTTTGCCTCTTGAACGGGGGCTTGATTTCACGAAACTTGGGTCGGTATTGGTAAACATCGTATTATTAAATACAATCGTGTCTCTTGTTTCCGCATCAAATTTTACTGCGTAATAATTGGCGTTCATATAACTGACTACAGTCGGGTCGAGAAAAGTGCTTTTATCCATTTTCTTACACCAACCGCACCAACCGGTGTAAAAATCAATGAATATCTTTTTCTTTATACTGTCTTTTTCGCGTTGCTGAATCATCTCGTCCCAACTCATCCAGTGTATGGTTTCTTGTGCTGTTCCTGTGTAGGCTAACAGTGTTAACAGTGCTATTATAATGTGTTTACTCATTTTCATATTTTGTTTCTTCAATAGGGTTTCCGTCTTTGTCGTATTCTGTCCACGTCCCTACTCTCTTGCCGTTTTTTAACGCTCCTTTTATCCAAAGGTTGCCATTTTTGCGATAGGAAGTGAAGTTTCCATCCATTACTCCATTTTTCCAATCGGTTTCTGATTTTAATGCTCCGTTGCTATAGTATTCTTTGAAAACTCCTTCTTGTTTGTCGTCTTTAAAATAACCTTCTACTTCTTTTTTGCCCGTTGGATAATACAGTTCGGCTTTTCCTGATTTTTTTCCGTTTTTATAATGGGTAATTTCGGATAGTTTTCCGTTTTTATCGTATAATTTCAATTCGCCATCCATAAATCCGTTGACAAATGTGGCTTCGGAACGTAGTTTTCCGTTGCGATGAAAGATGCGGGAATTTCCATTGGCTTCGCCATTTTCCCAATTGCTTTCTTCTTCTAAATTTCCGTTATCAAACCACCATTTCCATTGCCCTGTTCGTTTTCCGTTTTTATAGTTTCCCTCTGATGCTTTTTGCCCGTTTTGATGATAAGAAACCGAACGTCCATTGAGTTTATTTTTCTCCCAATAAGATGAATCTTCAACTGTTCCGTCTTCATAC
>JALTUD010000365.1 GCA_027047735.1 Flavobacteriales bacterium
AACACGAGCAAAATAGACGATATAAAGCGTTTTTTGATTCCTTATCCATCTTCATAAAAATTTTCCATAGCTGGGGCTATGCAAAATTTTTATTCATCGTCTAAGAAACCAAAAATTCACTTTCTATTCGCCAATTTCACTCGCGTTAGGGATAGAACGGCGTGTTTGAACTCCTTTTTGCCCGCCCGCTTTTGCGGGCAAAAAGAGTGAGTAGTGATAGCCCGACCCTCATTTGCTAAACAAGCGTTTCCGTGTAACGGATATGCTTGTTTAGCAAATGAGGGGAACGCCCAAAGTTAAAGAATAAAGCATTTTAACGTTAGGTTGTTAATAAAAGATATTGTTATCACAAAAAAAATAATTATATTTGCCGTCCGTTAGAATTTTCGAGCGGGAATGAATTAAAAACAAATAATAACAAAACAAAAATTATGTACGCAATTGTAGAGATAGCAGGGCAACAATTTAAAGTAGAGAAAGATCAGCGTTTGTTTGTTCATCAACTTAAAGGAGAAGCTGGAGACACAGTAGAGTTTTCGGATGTTTACCTTATTGATGATAACGGAACAGTAAGCGTTGGCGCCCCGGCTGTAGAAGGTGCTTTGGTAAAAGCAAAAATCGAGGAACACCTTAAAGGGAACAAAGTAATTGTTTTCAAAAAGAAAAGAAGAAAAGGTTACAAAAAGAAAAACGGACATCGTCAACGTTTGACTAGAATTACAATTGAGGATATCGTTGTAAGTGGAGCTCCTAAAGCTAAACCGGCAAAAAAAGCTGAAGCGAAAGGAGATGATTTAACTAAAATTGAAGGTGTAGGTCCTAAAATTGCTGAAGCTTTGGTTGAAGCAGGATTAAAAACATTTGCTGATGTAGCAAAATCTACTGTTGAGGCAATTAAAGAAATTCTTTCTAAACATCCTAGATTGGCTTCTAAAGATCCTAGTACTTGGGTAAAACAAGCTGAAATGGCTGCTCAAGGTAAATGGGATGAATTGAAGAAATGGCAAGATGAACTTGACGGTGGGAAAGAGAATTAAAATTAACTAAATTAGAATCATTTTATAAAAAAAATATAGAACCATGGCACACAAGAAAGGAGCAGGTAGTTCAGACAACGGACGTGAATCGGAATCAAAACGTTTGGGTGTGAAAATATTTGGTGGACAAGCTGCAATTGCAGGTAATATTATTGTTCGTCAAAGAGGGACACAACATCATCCGGGTACAAACGTAGGAATGGGAAAAGACCATACTTTGTTTGCTCTTACTGATGGTATTGTTACTTTTAAGAAAAAAAGAAATAATAAATCTTACGTTTCGGTAGAACCTTTCGGTGAAGAGTAATTCTTTACTGAAATAGCACATAGTACAAAAAAAGACCAACTTTGTTAAGTTGGTCTTTTTTTTGTTTGATCAATACTCATACCATTTAAACATTGAAATGGTATCAATAAATATAATGAGCTTTTAAGTAAAAAGGTTCTCTTTCTTTTAAGGTATCTTTTATATATTGATAAAGTTCACCTTTACTTATATTCGC
>JALTUD010000366.1 GCA_027047735.1 Flavobacteriales bacterium
AATGATGCGTAAAGTTGAAATTGAAGATGCAGGAGATACATTATTCTTAGAGAAATCATCTGTGAATAAATGGGAGTTTATCCAAGAGAACAATAAACTTTGGGGTAAAAAAGTGGTTGAAGATGCTGGTGATTCTACTAATCTTATGCCGGGACAAATTGTTTCTGCTCGTAAGTTGAGAGATGAAAATGCAATGTTAAAAAGAAATGGCAAAAAATTAGTTTCGGCTAGAGATGCTGTTCCTGCTACGGCAATTCCTTTGTTACAAGGAATAACTAAAGCTTCATTGCAAACGGATAGTTTTATATCTGCAGCATCTTTCCAAGAAACGACAAAAGTATTGAATCAAGCCGCTGTAAATGGTAAGGTTGATTACTTGTTAGGACTGAAGGAAAATGTAATTGTAGGGCATAAAATTCCAGCTGGTACAGGTTTGTCTGATTTCCAATCTTTGGTTGTTAAACCTAAGGAGGAAGTGATTGAAGATGTAACTGAAACGGAAGAAGAAATAGCAGAGTAATACTTTGCATATACTAAACAAAAAAGTCCTCCATTTATGGAGGACTTTTTTTGTTATATAAGTAATATTATATCTAAATTCAGCTAAACAATTCTTTTAACACATCCTCAACTTTTTCTACAAAAATCAGTTGTATTTTATGTTTATCTTGTACAATCCCCTTGTTGTGTTTTGATATAAAGATACGCTTATAACCAAGTTTTTCCGCTTCAGAAATTCTATGTTCTATTCTTGGTACAGGTCTTATTTCTCCTGATAGTCCTACTTCTGCAGCAAAACATGTTTTTGAATCAATTCCTAAATCTACATTGGAAGAAAGTATGGCACAGACAACTGCTAAATCGATGGATGGATCATCCACTTTTATTCCTCCGGTAATGTTTAAGAATACATCTTTTTGACCTATTCTAAAACCACATTTTTTTTCCAGTACGGCAAGTAACATGTTTAAACGCCTTAAATCAAATCCTGTTGCTGAACGTTGAGGCGTACCGTAGGCGGCTGTGCTTGCAAGGGCTTGAATTTCTATAAGTAGTGGACGTGTACCTTCCATAGTAACAGCGATAGCTATTCCGCTTAACTCTCCGTTGTTGTGGGTAATCATAATTTCGGAAGGATTTTCTACTTCTTTCAGTCCTTCTGCCGTCATCTCATAGATGCCAAGTTCATTGGTGCTACCAAATCTGTTCTTGATACTTCTTAATAATCGGTATAGGTGATTTCTGTCTCCTTCAAATTGTAAAACTGTATCCACCATGTGTTCTAAAACCTTAGGCCCGGCTATTGTGCCGTCCTTTGTAATGTGCCCGATAAGGATTATTGGTATTCCTGTTTCTTTTGCATAGCGCATCATCTCGGCGGTACATTCTCTTACTTGTGAAATGCTTCCCGGAGACGATTCGATAGCCGGAGTTTGCAGTGTTTGGATAGAATCAATGATAAGTAAATCAGGGCTAAGGTTTTTGGCGTGCTGAAAAATATATTGTGTGTTTGTTTCTGTAAGCAAGAAACAATTGCTTTCCGTATGTTTTATTCTGTCGGCTCTCATTTTTATTTGCTCCTCACTTTCTTCTCCCGATACATAGAGAACTTTTAAATTGCTGTTTAGTGCTATATCTAGTAATAAAGTTGATTTTCCAATGCCGGGTTCTCCACCTATTAATGTGAGTGACCCAACTACAATCCCGCCTCCCAATACGCGATTAAATTCATTGTTTGAAAGTTTGTACCTTCTGTTTTCTAAAGGTTTAATTTCATTAATATGATGTGGTTTTGTGTTTTTTTTGAATGAGTCTCCGTGTAGTATCTTTGTTTTGCTGTCCTTTTTTTGTACAATTTCTTCAACAAAAGTATTCCATTCGTTGCAGTTTGGACATTTGCCCAACCATTTTGCCGATTCTTTGCCACAATTTTGACAGAAGTATGCTGATTTTATTTTAGCCATTGTTTTGAATTTTTTGTCCGATGAATAGAATAATAAACAGAGATGCTATTTTTGCTATTGTTTTCAACAACATAAATTCTGTATTTCTTTTATCTCGAATTATTTCATCTGCAAATTGTTTACAATTGTACTGATTATAATCGTATTTTATTCCTATTTTCTTATCAATACTTATAAGTATCTCTTGTTGTTTTTCTCTAGTAAATTCATAATGTATCACTTCTATTTGGTTGCCGTTATTTATAAAGTTGATAAGTGGAGAATAGACTACACCCTTTTGTTTGGTATTTTCGGCAATGGATAGTCTTCCGTTTATTACCCCGACATAAACGGCGTGGCTTTTTATTAGGCTGTTTGTATTTGTTCTTATTAACCGGTCTCCAATGGATAAGTCTCTAACATTCATAAGCTGTGTGTTTTGTTTGATACAAATGTATGTTGTTGCTCCGTAAAATCTTTACGGATACAATTTGCGATGATAGAGAAATAATTTTTCATCGTCTGAGAACTACAAACTCCACTTTCTGTTCGCTAATTTCATTCTGCGTTAGGGATAGGAACGGCATCCTTTTGCCTGCTTGCCTTTATGGCAGGCAAAAGATATAGTGGATAGCCCGACCTTTCAAGAGTAAAAAAATAGTAGGTGTAACGACTATTTTTTTATTCTTGAAAGGGAACGCCCAAATCCTCCTGTTATAGATTTTTATTTCAATACGTTGTTGATGACTTCTTGAGCAGACAGAGCTTCGTTCAGTTTAACGCTCTTTTTTTCAGCATCTTCTATTAATTGTAGTAACTCTTGAAAACGGGACTCTTCCACTTCATTAAAACCTAAGTACAAAAGAATATCATTGAGCATATTTTCCCGATTCAGGCGAATGGCTTCTTTGAGTGCGTCTATTTCCGGTGAATGTTCTTCCATAGCTTAGTTTTTCAGGTATTGCGTAACTTCCGTAAATCCTCGGTCTTGTATGAAACGGTTGATTTCACTGCTGTTGGGACGGGCTAAGTAGGTTTTTATATTGTCGATTTGTAATGAGTCTAACGTATTAAATTGTTGAATCTTACTCAAAACTTCTTCGTGGTCAAGGGCAAAAATCAAAATTCCTTTCGACGTTGGATAGAGCAAATACGTTGTGAAATATCCATTATCTTCCTTCTCATTCAAGTAGTAAATATTATTTTGTTTTTTCAGTACATTTCCGCCGGAAGGTTTAAAATAAAGGTCTTTTTGATTGTAAATAGCATAGGTTGTATCATTGCTTTTGATGTAAGTTAATCCTTCATTTGCCACAATTCCATGCAGTTTATTATTCTTAAAAAAGTACTTTCCCTTAGATTTTCGAATATCTTTTTTGGTCAATGTAAACAGCAAACTTTTTTGGGTGTAAATACTATCCGAGGTAATCACAAAACGAAATAACGTATCTTTTTCAGCGTAATATTCTCCAATAATAGAAGAATCAAATTGTAAAGCAGGAGCTACATTGTTGGGTTGAGGCTCGGCAAAATAAAATGAAGAAAAATCACTTTGTCCGTAGGCAACAAGAGTGAAATAAGTAAATAGAAAAAATAAATAGTTCATAATTATAAGGTTTATTATTAGGGCGTTCCCATTACGGCATAAAAAAGCGGTTTCGTTCGCACTACCCCCACTACACCACTTTTCAACGCCGTAATGGTCGGGCTATCCACTATATCTTTTGGTTTGCATACAGCAAACAAACCAAAAGGATGCCGTTTCTATCCCTAACGCGGAGTGAAATAAGTGCAAGAAAGTGGAATTTGTAGTTCTCAGACGATGAATATTTTCTTTGCATAGCATCAGCTATGGAAAGAAAATATGAAGAAGTATGAGAGCGACAAAACCGCTTTATGTGCTTACTTTCACTCCGTGTTAGGGATACAATCCCTAACGCGAGTGAAATTGGCGGATAGAAAGTGAATTTTAGTTTTCACCAAAACAAGTACAACAAATCTAACTAAACAATTTTCTCAATACCACTTTTTCAAATTCTCGTTGCAACACCAATTTCGCCAACAAAAATTGTGGCTTTCCATCACTTCCGTAAATCTTATTTTGATTCACATCAATGCGATATAACAAGTTATATAGCCGGGCATCGTTTTCGTTCAATAATTCTTCAAAAAAAAGAACGCACTCATGAATCAATTCGTCAATAGTTAAATCCGTAGCAAATAAATTATCAAAGCCCGTCATTTGCAAATCCTTATTCAGCTGACCAATAATTTTAGGCAATAATTCAGTACTAAAAGCAACACCTTGATACGGAGAAATAGAAAACATAAACAGATTTGGATAACAACAAATACAAAAATATCATTTTATCGTATAGAAACAACTCGATTTGATTAATTTAGTAGCCGTAAGTAAAGAGAAAAGGATGATTTTTATCATCAGTCGCTCAAAAGAACGAGGAAAAACAAAATGAGTAAGCTAAAAAAACTTGCAGGGCAAACAGTTATTTACGGAGCGAGTAGCATCATCGGTCGCTTCCTCAACTATATGCTTACCCCTCTGTTTACTTACGATAAAGTCTTTTCGCCCGACCAATTTGGTATCATAACCGAAATGTATGCGTATGTAGCTTTCTTATCGGTTATGCTTACCTACGGAATGGAAACAACTTATTTTCGTTTTTCCAGTCAACATGGGCAAGAGGGAAGAAAAGTGTATAAAAATGCTCTTACTGCATTGCTTTCCACAACCTCTCTTTTTATTCTTTCGGCAGTAGTATTTTCGCAAGAAATAGCCGATTGGCTCAAATATCCCAATCATTCGGAATACGTTATTTGGTTTGCTATCATCGTTGGTTTAGACGCTTTGGGAAGTATTCCTTTGGCTCGATTAAGAAAAGAAGGCAGAGCCAAAAAATTTGCTTTGGTAAACTTAGCGAATATCGGCGTTTTCATCAGTGTAAATCTTTTCTTTTTGGTGTATTGCAGAATCAACTATCAAGACCATTCTAATTGGCTAATCGATTGGCTGTATAATCCGGAAATCGGTGTAGGTTATGTCTTTATTGCGAACCTTATCGCCAGCATCGTTAAGTTTTCACTATTAGCCCCCGAACTGAAAATAAAATTGGGGTTTGATAAAAATTTAACAAAACAAATGTTAGCCTATACTTATCCATTGTTTTTTGTCGGAGTTGCCGGAATTATCAATGAAACCTTGGATAGAACCATGATAAAAGAAATGTTGTTTAACAAGTATGTTGCTAGTGGTATCAATACGCAAGAAGCACTTAAAATGGCACAAACCCAACTGGGAATCTATGGTGCAAACTATAAAATCACAATGATTATTGCCATGGCAATTCAAGCTTATCGTTATGCAGCAGAACCTTTTTTCTTTAAAGAATCCAAAGGGAAAAACGCAAAACAGACCTATTCTTTGGTGATGAATTATTTTGTCATTATCGTTTCTTTCTTGTTTCTTGCAATAGCTCTGAATTTACAAATATTCAGGTATTTCACGCCGAATAAGGTGTACTGGGTTGGGCTGAAAATTGTTCCGATTTTGTTGTTTGCAAATTTGTGTTTGGGAATATATTACAATCAATCTATTTGGTATAAAT
>JALTUD010000367.1 GCA_027047735.1 Flavobacteriales bacterium
GTAATTACTTCATCAGAATAAACCGATTCATTCCCATTCCTAATCAAAACCCAAGTGGCACTATCCAATTTATTTTGTGCATCTTTAATGAATTTCAATTCATAATCACCTCCTTTAACGTTAAGAGGATCAACAACTTCAATCTTAACAGGACCTTTATTATAATCGTAAGTTACTTCACTTGGGGTATAATTAGTACTTACAATTTCATCTTCGGACTCTTGCGTTAAATCAAGAATTAGTTTTCCGTTTCCTCTACCTTCAACCTGAGTGATTTTAGGACCACTTCCATATTCTGCCTCAATAACAGATCCTCCGTTTTCAGGAGATGCGATATGAGGAATAGCAACAACCGGTTTAATTGCTCCTATTCTTCCTTTTCTACTTGGAAAATAAGGATTGTCTTGACCTGATCCTGTTACAGGATTAAAATCCTCATAATTATTATATCCGTAAGAAATAGCAATGTAATAATATTTCTTGTGATTTATTAACCGCGAATCACCGGTTGCAAATAAATCTTCTGTTATTTTAAATGAATGTTTAATTCCTTTATCCGCTCCATCAACCATTAATTGAGGTACAGTTAAACCTATAACCGGATCAACAACATAATTAACTATTTGCCCAACACCATTTTTTTTATCTACTTGAGCCACTAAACGAGCTTTAGAAGGATCGTTTAAAGATGAAGGACCTACATCTCCACCTGTAACTTGATAAATTTGATACCCTTCAAAATCATAATAAATATCTAAAGTAGTATCACCTAATGCCTCAATTAACGGGTCTTTTTCTTGGAAATGTTCATCCGTTCCCGACAAGTACAAAATAATGGTCTTATCCATTTCTTGAACGGTAACATCTGGTGCATCCGGACCATTCATGATTCTAAAACAGTTATCAAATAAAGCTTGTGCTTTATCATCTGCTTTACGCATATCCAAAACCGATTGCCAAGCCCCTCCGTTTTGAGCCTTAGAATAAATCACCCCAACTGTAATATTATTAGTAGCCCCCGGTTGTAAGGTAAAAGAACCAGCAGATTGAACAATACGTTTATCTTGAAGAGAATTGTTCTCTCCTCGTTCAGTCCAACCACCCGGAGTTGTAACACAAGACTGCGGTAATCCTCTAGTAGCCCAAAGATAGGGGTCGGTGTCTCCAAAATACACGTAATCAACAGGAGTGGAAGAACAAGCGGTAGTATTTGCATCACCACCTAATTTAAATGCACTTCCATCTTTCCAAAAACCACTGAGATAATTATAAAATTGTGTAGGACTGCCTGACTTTGGATCACCCACTACATTATTATTTGAATTATTATAAAAAACAAACTTACGCATCCCAAAACGCTCATTATCTACAACTCCATCTCCATAACCAATACCTAGTCCTTTATAAGGAATACCACCTTGAGCCAAAGCAACAGCAACATCCGTTGTCAAAGGATTATCAATTCCGTCATTATCTTGATAAGGGCCTTCGAAAAAATCAATGCCAATAGCAGCCGGAATACCGGTTAAAGGTCTTGAACAACTAATTTGTCCGGGAGAAGCTCCATCATCATCAACTGCATTATAAACGAAAGCAAGACCTCGTTGGATATCACACCCGGCATAATCATTACCGGCACATCCTAAATCTACATCTGTATAATGACCAAAATAAGTATCCGTTAATGTTTGTGTTGAACGGTTAATTAGCTGATAGTTGTAGAAAGTCATATTATTGACTTCGTCATTCGTAGCAAAAGCGAAAGCCTGTGCTCGAATCTCCATTCCAATTGGATCTCCACCACTTTCTGTATGGACATCACCTTTATCGTTAAACACCCACCACATATTATAATCCCCAAAAAGAGTAACACTCCTATCGCTACGACAATCGTGCTCACCGGCTAAATCATACCAAGGATAATCACCGGCACCTGTTGGATTATAAACACCATCTCCATCTCTATCGTAAAAAGGAGCTAAATAAAAATCTTGAAATTTAGCCAAATCACCATGAGCCGGCCAATTTAAGATACTAGCAGGAATACTATATCCGGGGAAGTCATTAGCCATATCACAATTCGGATCTAACGAACATTCCCACCAAGCATTAAATTTTGCGATTTCTTGACGTTCAGTAATAAAAAATTTATCGTATTCATTACAAGTTTGAGCATCAACAGTCGCTGCACCATAATCACGTGTTCCAATAGCAGGATTACCAGTGTTAGGTGTAACTGAAAGAGGCCCGGTCCAAAAGTCATTCCCTGAATTTCTATATTTTAAAGCGGCTAATTTTAACTGACCATTCACATCTTTACCCCCAACCCAAAGAGCTCCACTATAAATCAAAAATTGTCCTGAATTTTTAGGAACTTCGTAATCAGCCCTACCATTCGCACGATCGAGCCAAATAAGACCACCTGTTTCTACTCTGGCACGAGCATTATTGTACTCCAAATATTTACTACCTTGAGCTGGTGCACAAGCAGATGATTTAGTCTGAAAAGAATTGCCGTTATGTGGCTTTAACCCGGATGAACCCACAACTTTCTCAGCGTAAGAAAGATGAGACACCGATAAAGCTGATAAAATCACAGCAGCTATATTTATATAATTTCTCATAATTGTAATGAATTAATTGTCAATAATTAAAAGTCTAATTTTACACCTAAACGAATTTGACGTGGAGTACCATAATTAAATGGATTATTCGCTTTTAAAGCATAGTAGTACTTAAATGAATTAATATCTGTTTGAGCTTGTATTGTATTTTGAGCATTTGCAGAATTTAAATAACCGTCATCATTCGGGTTACCGGTCGCTCTGTACACATTATTAATATTCAATGTGTTAAACAAGTTACTTACCCATAAATATACATTCATATTCGCTTTTTTCTTTTTATCCTTTCCAAAACTCACTTCAATATTTCTATCAATTTGCATATTCATTCTAAAAGTACCCGGTTTCCTAGCACCAAAAGGATTTCCTTTTGTTGTCCCATCACTAGAACTTATAAACGCACTACCATTAGGAGAAACTTGTTGCGTGTAAGGTCTTCCTGATGCGTAATTTCCTCTGAAATTAATTCCTGAATTTTTAAAGATTTGCTTCCCTTTAATTACCGGACCATTATAATTTTTTCCTTCGTCATATCTAAAATCCAACGAACCGGTCAATACGTGTCTTTGGTCAAAACTTGTCGGATAAACCGTTCTTAAATTCGGTTGACGAGCGTTAATCAAGTTTAGCGAAGAGTTTGGATTTGAACCGGTTGACTGTGCAAACTGCAATGTATAAGAAGCTCTTAAACTAATATTTTTCGTTCTTCTTAAATCATAAGCAGCGGTTAACCCTTTTACTGTACCAAAATCTCTATTTCCCCACGTCTTATAATCATTTGGGTAAGCTCCTTCAACAAAAACAATCGTAACCATGTTTCTGTTTTCTTTATAGAAAGCAGATAATTTAAGAGATGATGATTTATTTAGTGCTTGTTGAAATCCTAACTCAAAATCTATTGTTTTTTCAGGTTTCAAATTTGGATTGTTTAAAACATTCGTATTTTGACCTAAAAATAAATAATCTGTTGGATTCAATCGGTTAACAGGATTTCCATTTGCTGTCGGACGCTTTGTCAACACATCGTAATGAGAGAAAAATAAAGCATTATCCGAAATAGGGAATGAGAATGAGATTCTCGGCATCACATTTACCTGAGGTTTATAATCTTTAAACACACTTGAGTTAATCGGTTTAGAAGGATCAACACCATCTTGCAAAAGCGGTTGAATATTACCTGAAGATTTTATTTCATTTAAATCATTCGTTTCATTTCCTATGGCATTATACCAAGTTTTACCAACGCGATACCCTTTGATAGCAGTTGGATCATTCACATCATCCACATAAACAACAGCATTATCCGGTATATTATCCGGATGTTGAACAGCTACACCATTTAATTCCGAAACTTCTCCTTTGGTTTTTGCAGCATAAGTAAGGTATCTGTCTTTTAGTACTTTTTGATTCGCATCATATCTATCCACACGTACACCAACATTGAATATTAAATCATCAAATGCGAACTTATCCATAATATACCCCGCCATGTAAACCGGTTGAAAAGCACCTATAGAGCGTTTTAAGTTTCCATAATCGTCTTTTGCCGTAAAGAAATCATCAAATGTTACTTTTTCTTTTAGTCGCTTACCGGTATAATCATACCCGTAATAAGAAACGTAATTTTTAGCATTTTGACCACTAATCAACTCATCAGCACTAAACATATCCAAAGTAAAGAAATTAGGATCCATAGCATCAATATTTAACCAATCTGTTCCATCAGGGTCTAACCCTAATTTTTTACGCACATTGTAATCAAAAAATGATTGCTCTCCCGACCCATTATACTCGCCTGGATCAGAATTTAATTGACCATAGGTAACTCTATAAAAAGTACCTAAATTCTCAACATATCCATTACTTTCATCCAACTCTTTGATATGTTTGTTTTGCAATTGACGCATTTGCGTCCATAAACCTACCGGTGAAGCAGAGAAACTTCTATTCACACGCTGTTCGTATTCAAAACCTACCGTAATAGCATGATTCCCAACATCGGCAGAACCTTGACCGGTTAAACGGAATTGATTTCTATCTCTTTTTGAGTAACCGTTGTATTGATAACCTATATTATTCCAAAGGTTATATACCGACTGTGGTCTATCTCCGTTTCTTAACGCATTTCCTGCAACAATATCATTCATATTGTTTACCCCCTGCGTTTGTAACTCAAAAAACTGGCGAGTGATTGCTGCTAAATCAGCATTTTCTTTAGACGGAGTAAAACGAACATTGCTTTCTTGATTCCCATTTTGCACCAAAGCATCAATAAAACCATCTCCATTCAAATCTTTTACAGTATAGGTAGGATTTCTATCTATTTCAAATTTCCCGACATAACCATAATTAAAGATTTTATCTTTATGAATATCATTTTGTCTTGTTCTTCTCTCTTGTGTATAATCAACCATTAATGTATAAAAAGCATTCTTTATTCCTCCTTTGTTTGCTTTTGCTTCCTCTGCGGTTTCTTCTTTCGCATTGGCAAAACGCTGCGTAAACTTCACATACGTTCTCCATGTATAAGTTTGCTCTAAAGGGTTATTTGGATAATTAAATAAATTATCCGCCCATGAATTTAAGAAATGTCTTCTATTAAACTGTCCGTTACCTCCAAATGTTAAGTTCATATTATTACCTACATTTACATCTATTTTACCGGCCAAAGAAGCTGATGTTGAACTCACATTTTGTCTAAACTTAACTTGTTCAAAATCATTTTGATTTAAAAACAAGGCATTGTATAAAATCCCATCTCCTGTTTTATTTTCTCTAACCGGACTATCAATCAAGCCGGCACGCACATCATCTTTTACTTTATAATTCTTAATAGCAAAAGGTCTTGGGTCAACCATACTTGTAAAGTTACCCGAAACAAAGAAACCTAATATAGGGTCTGTTTTATTTCCTGCACTATCTTTTTTCATTAACAA
>JALTUD010000368.1 GCA_027047735.1 Flavobacteriales bacterium
TATCCCAACTCCATGAAGCTATGGCATCAGGAGCAACAGCCGAACTGGCATCAGTAAAACTTACGTTTAGGTATTCGCAACTGTCCAAAACAGTAAATTCAGCGTGAGGTAAAGGAAGAATGTCAATCGTATCTCTTACTTCATTACAGAATTTATCTTTAACTAAAACAGAGTAAGTACCGGCATTCAAATTTGAAATAGAAGAAGTTGTTTGACCTCCCGGTTGCCAAGTATAAGCATAAGGTAAAGTTCCTCCGTTTACATTTACAGAAATACTACCTTGTTCGCAAGGCGTAACCGCTGTCGTATGTACCATTGGAGAAGGCAATGAACAGTTAGTTGCAAAATGCCCGACAAAAGCAGCTCCACAAGCCAATATCCCTCCATCATTAGCGAGAATAATATCATAAACTGCTCCCGGAGTAGCAATAGTAGAAACATAATTTTGATTATTATCATAGACAGCAATCCCTGTTGTTGTCCCTACATACATATTTCCACAATAATCAAAAGCTATACCACTACATCTCATATATGATGAGTTAGGAGGAGTAAATGAGGTGATAAAAGCCAAAGTAGCTTTGTTAAATTTTCGTATTTGAGAGCCATTATAAATATATAAAAAATCTCCATCTATATATATTCCGTTAAAACCTTGAAAAATATTTGGACTGTAAGCAGGATTGTAGGCATATCCTGTTCCTGAATAATTAACCGGAAAACCGGCGGGTACTGTATTCACTAACGTGAAGTTAGAAATTTTACGAAGGTTACAAGTACTTCCGCCTGGTATAGTTAACGCATAAATATCACCTGAACAATCTGTGGTAATAGCTCTGGTTTCTTGAGAATACGACATTTGATTACTAAGATTTCCTGTATTCATATCTATTTGTGCAAGGTTGTTATTTCCTCCCCCGGCACCAAAATTCCCTCCAATACTCAAAATAGATTTATCAAAACTCATGGCTAATCTCCATTCTTCAGCCAATCCAGTAATATTCCATTGTTGAACAGCTGATGGATTTAATTTTACCCTCCTTCCTGCGGAGTAATTTCCAATGTGATAAACATTTCCTGCATTATCAACCGCAATGTCTCCTAAAAATACGGCGTAGTATTGATAAGTCCATAATAAAGTACCGGTAGGATCATATTTTTGAATATGGTATTTGATATTTCCACTCGAATAATTACCTAAAATAATTACATTTCCGGTACCATCAGTTTGGATGTCGTAAGCTCTATTTAAGTTTGGGAAATTTGGGTTTTGTATCCATGGATCTATAATAACTTCTTCATTCGGAACAGAAGGAAAAATGAAAGAAATCAGACTGTCATTTATTTTGTAATTAACATCAATTTTTTCTTGATTAGAGCTAGTGTATGCTATCGGTTTTTTATCAGTAAAAAAGAAAGTTTCATCCCCCTCATTTTTAGCGAATTTTGATTGTATCTTTATATAATTCTCCTGTTGATTATCTACTATCTTATCAATGTTTTCCCAATAAAAAGTATAGGGAGCGTTGTTGGG
>JALTUD010000369.1 GCA_027047735.1 Flavobacteriales bacterium
AGTCTTTCCTTCGGTTGAAACACCATCCACTTCCAAAATAATATCTCCGGCTTTCAAACCGCTTACCTGAGCCGGAAAACCTTCATAAGGTTCGGAAATGACAATATGTTCGCCTTTTTTCTGAATTAAAGAACCAATCCCCCCGTATTGACCGGTTGTCATATAACGATAATCCTCAATTTTACTTTCGGGAATGTAAACCGTATAAGGGTCGAGCGTTTTCAACATAGCGTCAATCCCCGTTTTCATCATATTTCCCGGTTGCGGTTCATCCACGTAATACGTGTTTATCACATTATAAACCGACGACATAATTCGCAGGTTTTTGGTGATTTCAAAATAATTATCGTCATCTTTATCGTTAAAGTAGTACGAAATGGTAAATTTTCCGGCACTAACGAACAAGACACCGACAAACAGTAACGGTAATATATGTTTAATAGATTTCATTTTTCTTTAATTCTTTTAACAAACGGTTTAAAGATAACTTTATTTTCTCTTCAATTTCTTTATACGATACAATATCCTTACCCACATACCCCACAAACAATGAAAGCACAATATCTCTTTTCTTCAATTCATTCAAAAAATCACGTTGTTGTAGCCGGTATGCCTCACGCAACATTCTTTTGATTCGATTTCTATCCACAGCTCTTTTAAAATTCCTCTTGGAAACCGAAAAAATCAATTGTGTCTTCTTTTCTCCCTCACGAACAGCCCAGTTCACACGAACAGGATAAACAATAAACCCCTTCTTTTGCCGAAACAACTCTACAATCGCTATCTTACTTTTCAGCATATCGCTTCTATTCAAGGAATTTTTCATATCAAACAAAAGTACACAATTATCTTATTTCAATGTTCATTTGCTCTAAAACTTATACTAAACGAGACTTATCTCTTCTATAATTTATCTTTGGGCGTTCCCGTCTTTTTCCAAAACAAAATATCGCTCTCGCAAAACTTTGTTTTGGAAAAAGAGGGTCGGGCTATCCACTATATCTTTTGCCCTCCAAAAGGAGGGAGGGCAAAAGGATGCCGTTTCTATCCCTAACGCGTGTTGAATGAAGTACAAGAAAGTGAATTTTAGTTTCTTTAGACAATGAAGAAAATATTTGCATAGCCGAACTATGGAAATATTTTATGAAGCAGGATACAGGATAAAGGAAATAAAAACACTTTATGTTCTTCTATTCAGCACGTGTTAGGGTACAATCCCTAACGCGAAATGAAATAATACCATTTTAATTTTGATACAAGCCGAAAGAATGTGAATTTCATTCATCGTCTAAGAAACCAAAAATTCACTTTCTATCCGCCAATTTCACACACGTTAGGGATTGTATCCCTAACACGAGCATAATGAGAACCATAAAGCGTTTTTATTTCCTTTATACTTCTTCAAAATTATTTTCCATAGCTGGGGCTATGCAAAAGAATTTTTCATCGTCTAAAGAAACTAAAACTCACTTTCTTAGTCCTCATTCCGCCCGCGTTAGGGATAGAACGGCGTGTTTGAACTCCTTTTGGTTTGTTGCGTATATGCAAACCAAAAGAGTGAGTAGTGATAGCCCGACCCCATTTTGCAAAAGACACGTTTAGCGTAGCGATATGTGTCTTTTGCAAAATGGGGGAACGCCCAAATCCAACAATTTCCTTAAATCTGCAAGTGATTTCGTTATGAAAAGTCAAAATACGTATTAGTATTGGTCAAGCACAGTTTTGAGACACGCAAGCGTAGCCATAGCTACGGTGAGTATCGAAAAACGAGCATTGTCAATAATGATGCGGAGTTTGGCTTTGGAATAGAAGTTCACTTGCGGATTTAAGGAATTTTACTAATTAGAGAAAGGGTTAAGGTAAAATGATTACTTTTGCAGGCAAATTCGTATTGTATGATTTATTCGATGACGGGCTATGGAAAAGCCGAAGATAATATTGGAAGCAAAAGTGTTACCGTGGAATTAAAATCGGTGAATAGCAAGTCTTTTGATTGCAATGTGCGTACTCCTTCTTATTTTAAACCTAAGGAAATGGAGGTTCGCTCGATTTTGTCGAAGAATCTGATTCGCGGTAAGATTGAATTGAACGTGAATTATACAGCACTTAAAACGGAACAAAAATATTTTGTAAATAAAGGGCTGGTTGAGAATTATTACAAGGATTTAAAATCGATTAGCGATAGTATTGGTATTGAAAATTCGGAGAAGACGGATTTCTTGTCGATTGTAATGGGGATGCCGGACGTGATGCTTTCGGAAAAAGAGGTGCTAACGGAAGAAGAAGGGCAATTGTATATTGAGCTGGTAGAAAAAGCAGTGATTGAGTTTAACAAATTCAGAGCGGAAGAGGGCTTGTACTTGAAAAAAGATTTAAAAGATAACATTCTCACCATCGAAAAACTATTGAAGCAAGTTGAGCCTTTTGAAAAAGAGCGAATCATTACGCTGAGGGAGCGGATTGAAAAGAATTTGGAAACTCTTGCCGATAATCCGTCGATTGATGAAAACAGGTTTCAACAAGAGTTGATTTATTATATCGAAAAATTGGATATTTCCGAAGAAAAGACTAGATTAAAAGCTCATTGTGAGCATTTTATAAAAACAATGGAAGATGACTCCATAAGTAAAGGTAAAAAACTCGGGTTTATCAGTCAGGAAATCGGGCGAGAAATAAACACTCTCGGCTCTAAAGCCAATCATGCCGAAATGCAAAAGATCGTTGTATTTATGAAAGATGCTTTGGAAAAGGTGAAAGAACAAATTTTAAACGTGCTTTAGTCCAATGTCGAAAAGTAAAAATAAAGCGATTATTTTTTCTGCCCCTTCGGGAGCAGGTAAAACTACCATTGTTCATCATTTACTCGATGTTTTTGATGATTTGGAGTTTTCTATATCGGCTTGTAGTCGTCCACGACGTAAAAACGAACGCAAAGGGAAAGACTACCACTTTTTGTCGATTGACGATTTTAAGCAAAAGATTAAAAATGATGAATTTGTGGAGTGGGAAGAGGTCTATAAAGATAATTATTACGGAACGCTGAAATCGGAAGTCGAACGGATTTGGAAAGAAGGAAAAGCGGTTGTTTTTGATGTTGACGTGGTGGGCGGATTGAATTTGAAAAAATATTTTGGCGACAATGCTTTGGCAATATTTGTTCAACCTCCTTCCATCAAGCACTTGGAAGAACGTCTTAGAACCAGAGAAACCGAAACGGAAGCATCAATTGCCCGACGTTTAGGAAAAGCCGAAAAAGAACTAACTTACGCCAAAGAGTTTGATTACATTCTCTTAAACGATGATTTACAAAAAGCCTTTGCCGAAGCGGAAAAGGTGGTTCGGGAGTTTTTGGATAAGTAAGTTTATTCAGTCTGTTGATTATTGTAATTCAGTTACCAAACAAATTCGCAGGTTGAAATAGAAGTTATTGGAATCGAAATGGAACTATGAGTGACGCAAAAATATCCATACGTTTTTTTAACGATAGAGAGGTTCGTGCTGTTTGGGACGAAGAAAATGCCAAATGGTGGTTTTCTGTATTGGATATTGTTGCTGTACTTACAGACCAAGACGATTATACAAAAACACGTAACTATTGGAAATATCTTAAAGCCAAATTAAAGAGAGAAAAGAGTCAACTGGTTAGTATGACTACCCAGTTCAAAATTCTTGCACCGGATAAAAAAAAGCGTTTATCCGATATGTTGGACTATGACGGTATTATTGCTTTAGGGAAAGAATTTCCCGGTAAAAAGGCAAACCGATTTATTGAGTGGTTCACCTATAGTGACGAAAGTATAGACGGAAAGAGCAAAACAAAAGCCTATGCCCTATTTGAAAGTTCATTTATTGACAACATAGAAGTCGGCACTTTTAAGGGATTACAACAAATACACGCTTATTTATTTGGTGGATTGTATGACTTTGCCGGACAAATCAGACAGAAAAATATATCAAAGGGTGGTTTTCAATTTGCCGTATCACATTTTCTCGGTGAAACATTAAAACAAATTGAGGCAATGCCCGAAGCTACATTTGATGAAATTGTGGATAAGTATATAGAAATGAATATAGCCCATCCGTTTATGGAAGGCAACGGTAGAAGCACGAGGATATGGTTGGATTTAATACTAAAAAAACGGTTAAAAAAATGCGTTGATTGGAGTAAAATAAGTAAGCAAGATTACATGAACGCAATGATGTTAAGCCCGGTAAAAAGCAGTGCTCTAAAATCCCTTTTAAAAAAAGCACTAACCAACAAAATAGACGACCGGGAAACATTTATGAAAGGCATAGATTACTCGTATTATTATGAAGAAAACAATTAAGAAAGTGAACAAAGAACCAAAATACATTTTGCATCTAATCGTTTTATTATCGTTTGTTTTTGGAGCGTGCGAAAGCCAAGTATCTAAAGAAAAACAAGTGCAAAACCACAAAGAAGCAACAACAAATAGTTTAGACACACGAAAGTCGTTGCACTTGAATGAGATGCAAAAAAATCATCAGTTGATAAATATGAGAAGCCACTTAGAAGCGGTGCAGAGCATCGTGTTATTATTGGCGGAAGATAAATATGAAGAAGCCTCAAAAACGGCAAGAGAAAAATTAGGTTCTACTACCGAAATGAGAATGATGTGTGCTTCTTTCGGAGATAAGAATTTCGAAAAGTTAGGATTGGAATTTCATAAACGAGCTGACGAAATGAGTACAGTATTCAAAACAAAAGATAAAGACAAATCGCTTTCAGCTTTGGCAAACACCATGAAAATGTGCATCCGTTGCCATGCCACTTACAAACAGTAAAACCATTCGTTTTTTTAGCTTATCAAAAGATTACAACCCCTAACATCCGAATAATCAAATCTACCCAATATCTCAAACTTGTTACCTTTATAAAGCCTTCCTAAATCCTGCGTAGCAATAAAACTGCAACTGTTTACGTTCGCCAAATCAATCACATTAATTCCTCCCGATTTATTTTTATTCTGAAAACTCAAAGGGTCATTTACATCACGTACCAAAACCTTCATCCACGGAGGCGTTTCAAAAATACCGTTACCTTTAGAATACGCTTGCGAAAGCAACTCAGTCATACCGTACTCGCTATGAATAGCATCAACACCAAAACCTTTTTTCAAAACCCTATGAAGTTCCGCTTTGGTCAATTCCTTTCTTCGCCCTTTCATTCCTCCCGTTTCCATAACTACTACATTACCCCCAAGCTCAAAATCAAACTGTTCCACCAAATCCAATAACGCATAACTCACACCAATCAGCAATACTTTTTTATCCCCTTGTTGCGACAAATCGTTTAACAGCTGAGCCGTATTCTCCAAGCTGTCTAAACAATAGCCACTCCTTTTGTCATTAGACAATTTCATCAAATAATCCACCATATACACCAAAGACGATTCGCCCTGCTCCAAATAATTCGGCAACAAAGCCAACACCACATAGTCTTCAATATCCCCGTAAAAATAGTCCCAACCACGCGTAAAAGACGAACGATAAACCTCCAAATCCGTAACCAAATGG
>JALTUD010000370.1 GCA_027047735.1 Flavobacteriales bacterium
TCCTAAAATTTCATCTTTTACAATGTATAACGTTGTTCCTGCAGGCCCAAGATTTTTTTGTGCTCCTGCATAAATAATATCGTATTTCGATACGTCAATTTTCTTAGAAAAAATATCGGAACTCATATCGCACACCAAAGGCAAATCGGTTTGCGGGATGCTTTTGAATTGTGTTCCGAAAATGGTGTTATTACTTGTGTAATGTAAGTAATCCAATCCTTGCGGAATGGTATAATCCTTAGGTATATACGAATTATTTTTGTCTTCTGACGATGCCACAACAACTCCTTCTCCTACAAAATCAGCTTCTTTGACTGCTTTTTTTGCCCAAGCTCCGGTAACGAGATAACCTCCTTTTTTGTGTTCTCTCATCATATTATAGGCGGTCATTAAAAACCCCAAACTCGCTCCTCCTTGCAAAAATAAAACGGTATATCCTTGAGGTACGTCCAAAACTTCTTTTACCAAGTTTCTTGCTTCTTCCATTACGGCAACAAACTCCGGACTTCTATGCGACATTTCGATTAACGATAAACCTGAGTTTTCAAATTCTAGAATAGCTTTTGCCGATTGTTCAAAAACTTGCGGGGCTAATATACAAGGACCTGCACTGAAATTGTGTTTTTTCATTTTTTGGGATTTTTTGATGTTAATTCTACGAGATTTTACCAATAATCTCAATACTAGAACAAAAGTGCATATTTTATCTTGAAAACGTGAATTATTTTAATTCTTTTTGTTCACATTTTGGTTAAAATATTTATTCGTTAACCGTGCTACATCTACTTCTTTCTCTAATTTTTCTTCTTCCATAAGATAATTCACCATTTTATTGGCAAAGTATGGTGCGAGTTGAACTCCTTTACTTCCTAACCCGTTGAAAATAAACAGCTGTTTCTCAACAGGATGTTGTCCCAACCACGGTTTTCTATCGCGTGTAGTTGGTCGAACACCTACACGATGTTCGATAATTTCCGGTTTTTGAGGGCTTATTTTCTCAAACTTTTCCAACAATTCATCTACCGCCTTTTGAGTTGGCACTAAATCCATACTATCCCAATCGTAAGTAGCTCCCAATATTCGATTGCCGTCAGGAAGTGGCAACAGGAATACATTTTTACTTAAAACATACTCGGGTAGATTTTTAGTTTTTACTACTATTATTTCCCCTTTTGTTACATTTTGAGGAAGGTAATTAAAATATGGATTATTCACATATTGAAAACCTTCGCAAAAGATTATTTTATCGGCTTCCAGTTCCTTGTAGTTTACCCCATTTTCTATAACTTCCAACTTTTCGTACGCAAATTTTTCATTTAAAATACAATTACCTTTCTCCAAGTATTCTCTAACCTTAGGCAAAAAGATATTCAAAAACAAACGATAGGACCATTCTACTCTACCGGCACCAAAATTGCACTCAACATCGTACCGCATCCAATCCTCATCAAAGCTTTGCAACACCTCATCAAACGGCTTTTCCGAACGGCGAGCATACCACGTATTTTGCTCTTCTATTGAACCAAACAGCCGAACAAACGTCAAGGGCTCAAAAAACGAAGCATCGAGTTCCTGCTCTTTTTTCTTATAATAGTCGATAGAAAACTTAGATAATTCTTCAGCCCTCCAACTCAAGATAGTTCGCCGAAAAGACATCGGATGCACCAATCCACCCGCAATAAGCGAGGACGAATGATAATGGTTATTATCTATCACTTTAACACTTTGCCCTCTATCCAAAAGCTCCATAGCCAATACCGAACCGGCAATTCCTTGTCCAACGATAATACAATCAACTTTTTCTTTCATTATTTAATCATTTTATGGGCGTTCCCCTTTATTACAAAAGACACATATCGCTCTCGCTCAACGTGTCTTTTGTAATAAAGGGTCGGGCTATCCGCTATATCTTTTGGTTTGCATAAAGCAAACAAACCAAAAGGATGCCGCTCCTATCCCTAACGCGAAGCAAGTAAGTGCAAAGAAAATGGAATTTAGTTTTCTTAGGCGATGAAAAATAAATTGGCATAGCACCGGAGTATAAGGAAAATAAAACCGTTTTATACACCTCTATTTAGGATGAATAAACAACAAACGCAAATTTATAATCTTAGATTAAATATCTTTAAACGCAACAACAACTCCAAAAAATATAAGTACAATTCCAACGACTACACTAATGTTTTTAAGAGCCTTTGGAGTTAATTTATTTTTCAGTTTACTCGCATAATGGATTTTTAAAAAATCAATAAAAAACATAGTTCCCAAAGTTGCAATAAAATAATAGATTAACTGTTCTTTAGGAATTTTCAATTCTTCGGTTGCCGTAGTACAAGCTGCTATCCAATACACCAAAACACCGGGATTAATCGAATTTAATCCAATTCCCTTAAGGAAGTAAGTTAAGTACGTTTTTTTATGAAAAATTATAGAATCTACTTCCGTAGGTGAATCCAACGAATCTACATCTATCGCCTTTCCTTTTTGTGGTGCTTGTTTTTTTACAATCGATAAAATCCCCATCAATATAAACACTCCCGAAGCAATATATTTAATATATGCATTCTCGCTTAACCCTTCTAAAATCTTTTGAGCAAAAAAATAAGCAGCAATTAAGTACACAATATCACTGAACAGTACTCCCAAGTCCATTACTACGGCTGGTTTAACACCCTTTTTTATACTAGTTTCAACCAATACAAAAAAAACAGGCCCAATCAAGAAACTGAGTAAAAGTCCAAATAAAATACCGTTCAGAATAATTGCTATCAAAATAATTTGGTTTGAATACGAATTTAGTTACAAAGATAAGGAAGTTGTTACATCTTTTACGCCAAATAAACACTAAAAAAATTGTATAAAAAAACAAAAGCCTGACTTCTAAAGAAATCAGGCTTTTATTAAATTTGATTACAGTTAACTATTTTTGAACATAAATCTTTTTAGTAATCACGTTAGCTCCTTTTCTAATTTGTACTAAATAAACACCGTTATTCAATTCATTCAAATCGATTGATGAATTTCCGTTTATATTTTTGTTACAAACTGATTTACCTAACAAATCAACAATATTTAAATTATAATTTCCTTCAACATTTAAAACATTCAACGTTGTAGCATATAGATAAACATTAGCATCTACTAACGAATTTTCAACAACAGCAGTATTTGCTCCACCTGTATCTCCGGCATTGATAGCATTCCCAGCAGTACTTTCGTAAGCAAAATCTTTTATAGTTACAGACCCGGCTTGATTTGCTACATCTACCCTTATCCATCCAAAATATTCTGAAGCCCCCATCATAAATTTAACACCTATGTATTTATCTGTTGTATTCATAAAATCTCCAGCATCTAGTACATTTCCTAATACAGACATATGAAGACCTAATCCAGCTCCGGGAAAAAGTAAATTAGACCCGGAACTCATATCAACATAAGCTGAAGAACCATCTATTGCAGTTCCTTGCTGAACCGTATCAACTTTTAAAACCTCACCGGCTCCGGATGAATTGTCAACAATACCGACAACCTTACTTCCATTCATAAACTCTAAAGCTATAGCAACAGTTGGTACTTGTTGTGTTCCTAACTGTCCTGTTACTTCAATTGTAGTATCTACCGCGAAAATATTAATCTCATTAGAGCTGTTATTATCAAAGTTTACTGCATATTGCTCTCTCACAGTAGAAGCGGTAAGCGTAACATCATTAATATCTGTATAAACGATTTGAGCCATAGAGCTAAATCCAAGACCTAGTGCCAAAAAAGAAAGTATTTGTTTTTTCATAAATTTAATTGTTTTTGAGTTAATATACCTATTTTACTAACTTATCGAAAATAGACAAGTTGCCTATTTCATAAATTATTTGCATCAAATATAATACTTTTGTTTTATTTCGAGTATTATAAAACCAAAAAAGTCAACTTCTTAAAAAGAAATTGACTTTTATAATTGTATCACAGAAGATATTTAACCTCGCTATTTACTTTTCTTTTGTTAAAGAAGACATTAGATACTCTCTATTTAAAATGGCTATATTCTCTAAAGAAATCCCTTTAGGACATTCTACTTCACAAGCACCTGTATTCGTACAGTTACCAAAGCCTTCCAAGTCCATTTGATGCACCATATTTAGCACTCTGTCTTTACGTTCAATTTCGCCTTGTGGCAACAAAGAAAATTGAGCTACTTTAGCCGAAACAAATAACATTGCCGAAGCGTTTTTACAAGTTGCTACACAAGCTCCACAACCAATACACGTAGCAGCATCCATAGCTTTATCTGCATTATGCTTGCTAATAGGAATACCATTTGCGTCCTGCGTATTTCCTGAGGTATTTACCGAGATAAACCCACCCGCTTGTTGAATACGTTCAAAAGCAGTTCTATCAACTATTAAATCTTTAATCACAGGGAAAGCATTCGCTCTCCAAGGCTCAATCGTTATGGTATCTCCGTCTTTAAATTTACGCATATGCAACTGACAGGTTGTAACCGCTCTATCAGGGCCGTGTGCTTCCCCATTTATATATAGTGAACACATACCGCAAATCCCCTCTCTACAATCGTGGTCAAATGCGACAGGTTCTTCTCCTTTATTTACCAAATCTTCATTTAGCATATCCAACATCTCAAGGAAAGAAGAATCTGGAGAAACACTTTTCACAGTGTAATCCTTCATTGCTCCTTTATCAGTAGCGTCCTTCTGACGCCAAATTTTAAGTGTTAGATCCATGTCTTTTTTTGCTGACATAATGTATTTATTTTTATCCTTTAGAAAAGGTTATTTATAACTTCTTTGTTTCAATTCTATATACTCGAAATTTAGTTCCTCTTTATGTAGTTTTTCTTCACGAGGATTACCGGTGTATTCCCAAGCCGCAACATATTTAAAGTGTTTATCATCACGTTTTGCCTCACCTTTTTGTTCTCCAGATTCTTCAACATATTCTTCTCTAAAGTGACCTCCACAAGACTCTTTTCTATCCAAAGCATCAACAGCAAACAACTCTCCCAATTCCAAGAAGTCAGCAACACGACCCGCCTTTTCCAATTCAGTATTCATTGCATTTAACTCACCGGGAACAAAAACATCTTTCCAAAATTCTTCTCTGATATTTTTTATCTCCTCCATTGCTTCTTTCAATCCTTTTTCATTTCTGGACATCCCTACATTATTCCACATCACATTCCCTAGTTTTTTATGGAAATAATCAACAGATTTAGAACCTTTTACATCAAGCAATTTTTGCAATCGTTCATTTACATCATTCTCTGCCTTATCAAATTCAGGAGTATCCGTAGGAATTTTACCCGTTCTGATTTCATTTGCTAAATAATCACCAATTGTGTAAGGCAATACAAAATAACCATCTGCCAAACCTTGCATAAGTGCAGAAGCTCCTAATCTGTTTGCTCCGTGGTCTGAGAAATTAGCCTCACCAATTGCATAACATCCCGGAATGGTTGTCATTAAATTATAATCTACCCAAAGACCTCCCATTGTATAGTGAACAGCAGGATAAATCA
>JALTUD010000371.1 GCA_027047735.1 Flavobacteriales bacterium
AATATTCCAACTTTAATCGTACTGAAAAATGGAGAAGTGGTTGAGAAAGTGGTAGGTGCCGTACCGAAAGAAACTTTGGCTTCTAAATTGGATGCTAATTTGTAAGTAGATTATTAGCGATGATATAAAAAAAACCGGTTGAATATTCAATCGGTTTTTTTGTTTGTTGAAAGAATATAATACCATTTCAATGTTTAAATGGTATAAAACACTCTTTTTAACTACTAATTTTCCTCGCGTTAGGGATTGTATCCCTAACACGAGGAAAATAGACGATATAAAGCGTTTTTTGATTCCTTATCCATCTTCATAAAAATTTTCCATAGCTGGTGCTATGCAAAATTTTTATTCATTGTCTAAGAAACCAAAAATTCACTTTCTATCCGCCGATTTTACCCGCGTTAGGGATAGAAACGGCATCCTTTTGGGTTGTTTGCTTTATGCAACCCAAAAGATATAGTGGATAGCCCGACCCTCATTTTCAAAAAACACGTTTAGCGTAGCGTTATGTGTTTTTTGGAAATGAGGGGAACGCCCAAATCATTCGTTTTTACATTTTTCGTCCGGTCTTGCACCACAAACTGTACAAGAAGATTCATTACCTTCGTTCAGAATGGGGCTGCTGCTTGCACAAGTGCCTGCAAATTTACCGTCTTTTTTTGCCCATATTTTAATGGCTATTCCTGCGAACCCCAATCCTAATAAAACGACTGAAAGTCCAATTAATTTTAAAATTATCATATCATATAATTTTTTAGAAAGTATTTTTGATTCAAGTGAATGAAATACCTATGCAAAATTAAACATTTGTTTATAAATAGGATAGGTTGGAGGCTATTATTATCGTAGAAATAAATATATTTGCACTCAAACTACAAAATAAAACACCCATGGTACAAGGATTATTAAAAGGTAAAAAAGGAATTATATTCGGAGCGTTAAACGAAATGTCAATCGCTTGGAAAGTAGCTCAAGAAGCACATAAACAAGGAGCTGAATTTGTCTTGACCAATGCTCCGATAGCGATGCGAATGGGAGAAATCAACAAGTTGGCGGAAGAAACCGGAGCTCAAGTAATTCCTGCAGATGCAACGAAAGTTGAGGATTTGGAAAATTTAATAACACAAGCACAGGAAATTTTGGGTGGGAAAATAGATTTTATTTTGCATTCTATCGGAATGTCGCCGAATGTTAGAAAGAAAAAACACTACACCGATTTGAATTATGAGTGGTACAAGACCAGTTTGGATGTGTCAGCAATGTCTTTGCATAAAACATTGTCGGTTTGTATGAAACAAGACGCTCTAAATGAATGGGGGTCGGTAGTGGCGTTGACTTATATTGCCGCTCAAAGAATTTTTCCGGATTATAATGATATGGCAGATGCAAAGTCTTTGCTTGAGTCAATAGCGAGAGGATTCGGTTATCACTACGGAATGAAAAAGAAAGTTAGGGTAAATACCATTTCACAGTCGCCAACGGTAACCACGGCAGGAAGTGGAGTAGGGGGATTTG
>JALTUD010000372.1 GCA_027047735.1 Flavobacteriales bacterium
GAGAAGCACATAACGTATTAGGAAAGCCACCATAACCTTTAAATCCTGGTACAGCTCCATTATCACGAATAAATTCCTCAGCTATTTTATCCAATTCTAAAGTTGTTATACCTGGTTTAATAATTTTAGCAACTTCAGCTAATGTTTTACCGACCAATTGACAACTTTCTCTTAGAATTTCAATTTCTTCTTCTGTTTTATAATAAACCTTATTAGACATAAATTAAAGTGTTTGGGTCATAGAAACAGCAGACTGAGATGTTCTACCTTTAAGTTTACCACCTTTAATTAATCCGTCATAATGATGGTTTAATAAATAACTTTCAACCTGTTGAAGAGTATCCAATACAACTCCAACCATAATTAAAAGAGATGTTCCCCCAAAGAAATAAGCAAAACCGGTACTGACACCAGCTTTCATAGCCAAAGCAGGAATTATGGCAATTATACCAAGAAAAACGGAACCGGGAAAAACTAAATGTGATAATAAATTATCAATATATTCAGCAGTTTCTCTACCGGGCTTTATACCTGGAATAAAAGAACCATTTCTCTTCAACTCATCAGCCATTTGATTGGGGTTCATTGTTATAGCTGTATAAAAATAAGTGAAAACAACAATTAGCACAAAGAATAAAGCATTATACCAAAATCCGGTAATATCACTAAAAGCAGTTCCAATAGACCCACCAAATAAAGCAGGAATAAACATTAATGCCTGAGCAAATATAATCGGCATAACACCTGCCTGATTTAATTTAAGAGGTATGTAACTTCTTTGTCCACCGGCAACCGCCTGTCTATTACCTCTACCTACGACACGTTTCGCAGTCTGTACCGGAATCCTACGAGTAGCTTGAACTAAGGCTATGGTTAATAATATAATAATAAACCAAAAAACAATTTCAACCAAAAGTAACACTAATCCACCAGCGGTAAGTTTAGATGCAAATTCAGCTAAAAAAGCAGCCGGAAGATTCGCAATTATCCCAATTGTAATGATTAATGAAACACCGTTACCTAATCCTCTATCCGTAATACGTTCCCCTAACCAAGTAACAAACATGGTTCCTGCAGTAAGAATTGAAATTGTTTGTAGCCACCATAAAACAGTCATACCTCCAGGTACAGCTTCACTACCAACATAAGCAGCTATATAAGTAGGACCTTGAAATAAACAAATAACAATAGTTAGTAATCTTGTATAACGAGTAATTTTCTTTCTTCCACTTTCACCCTCCTTTTGCCATTTCTGTACAGTTGGAACAGCCATACCTAACAACTGCATAACAATAGATGCAGAGATATAAGGCATAATTCCTAAAGCCATAACAGAGGCACGAGAAAACGCACCACCTGCAAACATATTGATTAAAGCTAAAATTCCTCCTTGGTCTGAAGAAGATACTAATTGAGAAGAGTCAACACCAGGCAACAAAATAAAAGACCCAATTCTATACACTAAAATTAAAAGAAGCGTATAAATAATACGCTCTTTTAATTCCTTAACAC
>JALTUD010000373.1 GCA_027047735.1 Flavobacteriales bacterium
TCCCTTGGTTATCCATTGCAATACTCCCCATCCAACGGTTTTGATTGTCGGGGCTAAATGTTCCCTCTTGATACAACGTCCAATTTGCCGAACCGTTGTTTTTTCTTAATTCATACCATCTAATCCCAGCTTGGTTTGCTCCGTTTACATCTACCGTATGATTAAGTACAACTACATCATACCCCGGAAATGAACGAAAATGAGCCATATACATTAACGCTCCCGGAACAGCATCCAGTTTAGCGGAAGTTCCCGGTTGAGAAATATCGTCCCAATTTACACTAAACTCACTATCGAAAGGAGATACGGTTATTGTTTGCGGACTGGAAATAGAAGAGTTGCTTGGTGTAGCCCAATCTACATTTACTTCCCATGCTTTTACATGATCTGTTCCTCCTGCCCACGCATCATCTTGATAATAGAATAGATAATTCGGTGTCCCAACCGGAGGAAGTGTTGAACTTGCATTTGCCGGTAAAACACTAAAAAAGCCATTGGTGTTTAGAGAAGGAATATTGAACCCGATTATTTGTGCATTAGGGTCTCCTATTAACATCTTACCCCGTTCTAAAACCATAACATTATCTCCGGATTTATTTGAAGTAACGTAATACCCGTCTGACCAAACAGAGTACTTCGGGTAATCCGGAAATGATTGAAGCGGAAACGTATATAAATAATAATTCCCCGTAGGGTCAGGAGTTTGAGAAACGGCAACAATAAGTTCATTATTGTTTGAGAATTGACTTAAAAACCATCGATCCGCATGTTTGTCGTACATCACGATAGGGTCTCCTGCGTTTCCTCCCCCAAGTAAAGAACCGAGAGAAGCAGGCGAGGTAAGAGGATTTCCGTTTCTATCAAAAATACGATAAACGCTATTTACCATTTGCACATAATGATTAGGGCCTATTGCTCCACTTGGATCGGGAGGTGTAGCTCCTCCACTTTCTGATTGAGCTAACCCTTCAAAATTTGCTATTGGAGCTCTATTGGCATGGTATGATTTGTTGTGTTGTACCAATGGATCACCTCCTTTCGGTAGTGCGTTAGCCCGGTTGGTATATTTTCGTCTTCTTAAATTGTTTTTTACAACATATACTTTTCCATCTTCATTATGTTGCTCAACAGGAGCATCAAAAAATGGTTTTATTGTTTTTACGGATGTTGCGGTAACGGAATATAGAAAACCGCTTTTTTCAGCTGTTTTTTCACCTGAGTCTTGAGCTATTCCTGAGACACTGAAGAAACTTGTTAACAACAGAAATACAGATAATTTTAAGTTATTCATTTTTGAAATTATTAGGTATTGTGATTATAATCTTGCTCCAAAGATAATAAAATAGATGTGATTTTCCTATGCTAAAATAGTGTTATTCTTGAAATCCTATAAAGTATATAAGGAGAGGGGCATTCTAAGAAAACTCAAATTCACTTTCTTGTACTTCATTCAACACGCGTTAGGGATCGTATCCCTAACACAGTTAATCTAAGCACAATAAAATGTTTTTA
>JALTUD010000374.1 GCA_027047735.1 Flavobacteriales bacterium
TCAGCCCATATTCGTTTTCGCTCTACTCCTTTTGAGGTGTAAATATCAACATCAATCGGTAATTTGTACAAAGGCCATTTTTCAAAATCTTGCTTTTGAATGATTTTTACGGTTAACTCTTTTTTCTCAGGATTATATTCTTGTTCAAAACGAACGATAGGATGTCCGCTCGCCAAAAACCACTGATTAAAGAACCAATTCATATCTTCTCCGGTTACTTTTTCAAAAGCTAATCTCAAATGAGCAATTTCGGTATTGTCATAAGCATTTGTTGTCAAATAACGATTTAATGATTCAAAAAAAGCTTCATCTCCAACGTAAGTTCTTAGCATATGAAGAATTCTTCCTCCTTTATTGTAAGAATGCCCGTCGAACATATCTTCTTTATTCTTGTAGTCATAACGAATCATATCAACGTGTCCACCTCGTTCTGCCGACATAAAATAACCTTCCATTTCTGAATAGCCGTTCATATCGGCTTCCATTCTTCCGTATTTATGTTCGTCCCATAGGTATTGGCTGTAATTGGCAAACGACTCATTTAATGGTAGGTTTGCCCAACTTTCGCAGGTTACCAAATCTCCAAACCAATGATGAAATAATTCATGAGCAATAATCGATTCGTTATTGTCGTCAATTAACTCACGTTTTGTTTGATACAGAAAAGAACCGTGAATGGTTGCCGTTGTGTTTTCCATTGCTCCGGAAACATACTCCCGCACAACAACCTGACTGTATTTTACCCACGGATATTCGTAGTTCAGCAATTTAGAGAAATAACTTATCATATTGGGTGTTTCTCCGAATATAGCTCTTGCATGCGGTTCGTATTTTTTTTCAACGTAATAGTTTACTTCCATTTCCGAACCGTCTTTTCGCTTCCATTTGTCTTTTACTACGGCAAAATCTCCAACCGTCATCATTACTAAATACGGTGAATGTTTTTGGTTCATCACCCAATGATCGGTTCTTTTTCCGTTTTCTACCGGTTTGCTATCGGCTAAATAACCGTTTGATAATGTTTTGAACTTATCTTGTACGGTCATATAAATTTCTTCGGTCATTTTTTCTATGGGGTTATCGATAGTTGGGAACCACACGGAATTGGACTCAGTTTCTCCTTGTGTCCATATTTCTTGATGTAGTTTGGGGTTCTTTCCATCGTGATTGATAAAATACAAACCTTTCGCTTCTTGTATAGCACTGCTTCCTTGCTGTTTTACTCGTTCAGGATTGGCAGTATATTCTATTTCGAGTGTATATTCTTCTTTTCGGGTATAAAGTTTGGGCAATTTTATTCCTAAATACAAGCTGTCATAATTGTAAGAGAGTTCTTTTCCGTTCATGGTAACTTTATGAATATCCATCCATTTTGCATCAAGGATTAAACTATCCGTGGGATAGAAGTACGGTTTTGCCGTTATTACGGCTTTTCCGTTCATTTGTCTTTTTTGCCAATTAAAATCTACGTGCAATTCGGTGTGAATAATATCACTTTTACGTGTTTC
>JALTUD010000375.1 GCA_027047735.1 Flavobacteriales bacterium
AGGACGTGTATAAGAATGAAGTGCCTTTTTCTATTGAAACAGGTGTTTTGTCTGAAGTAATGGAGGGAAAAAACAGACCGGGACATTTTGACGGCGTGATGCGTGTGGTTAAATTGTTGTTGGAGATTGTGGAACCCGATAAGGCTTATTTTGGATTGAAAGATTTTCAGCAATACGCCATTATTAAAAATATGGTAAAACAGTTAGATATGAAGGTGGATATTGTTGGTTGTCCGATTGTGCGTGAAAAGAGTGGTTTGGCAATGAGTTCAAGAAACGCTTTGCTTTCGGAAGAAGACAAGAAAAAAGCTCTGATTATTTACCAAACCTTGAAAGACTTGCAAGATAAAGTGCAGATTGGAGATGTAACTCAATGGGTTGAAAAAGGATTGGAACAGCTGCAAAAAAATACGACACCCGAATATTTGACAATTGCCGAATCGGAAACTTTATTGCCGGTTTCACAATTGGAAAAAGAAAAAAAATACAGAGCTTTTGCCGTGGCTAGAATCGGTGGAGTAAGACTAATCGATAATATCGAGATTTTTGTTTAAATTTGCACCAACTATGCATATTCAGGTTTTTAAATCTAAAATACACCGCGTGTCTGTTACCGAAGCAGACTTAAACTATATTGGAAGTATAACCATTGACGAAGCGTTGATGGAAGCGGCGAACTTAATTGAAGGGGAAAAAGTTCAAATTGTAAACGTGAATAACGGCGAACGATTGGAAACCTATATTATTAAAGGAGAGCGTAACTCCGGAGTGATTTGTTTAAACGGTCCGGCTGCAAGGCGTGTCGCGGTTGGAGATATCGTCATTATTATAGGTTATGCGTATATGGACTTTGAGGAAGCAAAAAACTTTAAACCCAGCATCGTGTTTCCTAATCCCAAAACTAACCGAATAGAGGACTAAATGAAAACCAAAGTACTTTCCGTTTTAAAAGTAATAGTGCCTTTACTCATCGGGATGTACCTTATGTGGTATTTCTGGGAAGCTATGTCCGAAAAAGACAAGCAAAGCTTTTTTAAAGCCATTCACGAAGCTAATTACTTTTGGTTTGGCGTTTCTTTAGTGCTTAGTTTTTTGAGCCATCTAAGTAGAGCCTACCGCTGGAAATATATGTTGGAACCTATCGGGTATAAAACCAAATTAATCAATCGTTACAACGCGTTGATGGTGGGGTATATTATGAACTTACTTATACCGCGTGCAGGCGAAGCATCGCGTGCAGGGGTATTGTATAAAACCGAAGATGTCCCGTTTTCTAAATCTTTCGGAACAATTATCGGAGAACGAATCTTTGATTTGATTATGTTGGGAGTAATAGTTTTACTCGCCCTTTTTCTCAACTACGATGATATTGTAAACCTGGTAGAGCAAAGTGAGGTTTTTGCAAAAAACGAAGTAGAAGAAAGTTCATCGGGAGTTTTGAAGTATGTAATCTTCGGAGGAGTTCTTTTGGTATTAGGTGTTGTTTGGAAGTTAATGCCCACCATTAA
>JALTUD010000376.1 GCA_027047735.1 Flavobacteriales bacterium
ATTTGTCTAAAGAGCCAATTAAAGGAGCTGATTTATATACAACTATTGATATTAATATTCAAGACGTAGCGGAAACGGCTTTAATGCGACAGTTGATAGAGCAAGATGCGGAAAAAGGATGTGTGGTATTGATGGAGGTGGAAACAGGTTACGTGAAAGCAATTGCAAATTTGATAAAGAACAAAAAAACAGGAGAGTTTTTTGAATCGCAAAATATAGCGGTTGGTACAGTTACCGAGCCGGGGTCAACATTTAAATTGGCTTCTATGTTGGTGGCTTTGGAGGATGGGAAAATAAGATTAACGGATACAGTGAATATGACAGGTACATATCGTTTCTATGATAGAGTGTTGCACGATAGTCATCTTGGAGGATATGGACGAAATACAATACAAGTGGCGTTTGAGAAATCTTCTAATGTTTTCGCTAAGATAATTGATGATAATTACCGAAGTAATCCCCAACAATATATAGATGGTTTGAAAAGGTTAGGTCTTAAACAGCCTTTAGGGATTGATATTAAGGGAGAGGGGAAACCAAAGATAAAGAATGCTACGCTTAAAGAAGGTTTTTCCGGTGTAACCTTATCTTCTATGGCTATCGGCTATGAGGTTGAAATTACGCCTTTGCAGACACTCGCTTTGTATAACGCTGTGGCAAATGACGGAAAAAAGATGAAGCCTCAATTTGTAAAGCAAATAAAAAGAAACGGAGAGGTGTTGAAAGATTTTTCGCCGGTTGTGTTAAATGAACAAATAGCTTCGCTTGAAAATATTAAACTGGCTCAGGGTGCACTAGAAGGAGTTGTAGAAAGAGGTACGGCTCGAAATATAAGAGCAAGAGGTTTTAAAATAGCAGGGAAAACAGGTACAGCAAAAATTGCTAAAAACGGAAAATATACGGGAAATAATTATCAAGCATCTTTTTGTGGTTATTTCCCGGCTGATAATCCGAAGTACTCGTGTATTGTGGTTATACAAGGGCCTACTAAAAATATTTACGGGGCGGTGGTTTCAGGAACGGTTTTTAAAGAGATAGCCGATAAAATATATGCCAACGGATTGGATAATGTAAACACGGTTGAGGAAACTTCGCCAAAGATGCCGTATTCTAAAAACGGATATAAACCGGAGCTTGAAAAAGTGATGAGGGAAATGAAAATCCCTATACAAGATAAGGCTGAGGAGTATGAGTGGGTAAGAACGAGTACGAAAGAAGATGAGGTTGATTTTTATAAGGAAAATATAAATAACAACCTAATGCCTAACGTAAAAGGAATGGGGTTAGGTGATGCTCTTTATTTATTGGAATCAAAAGGGTTGAGTGTTAGAACGGTTGGGAGCGGTGTTGTTAAAACCCAGTCGGTAAACCCCGGAAGTAGAATAATTAACGGTCAATTGGTTACCATAGAATTGGTTGAGTAATACTAAAAAGCAAAAGCGATGAAACTTTTAAAAGATATTATATATGGTGTTAGAATCAAGGCGATTGAGGGTTCTACCAATGTAGCTGTGGAGCATATTAGTTTTGATTCACGCGATATGATAAAGTATGCTGTTTTTGTTGCCGTGAAAGGTGTTCATGTTGATGGTCATCAATATATTGATGTGGCGATAAAAAACGGGGCGAAAGCTATTGTTTGCGAAACAATACCTCAAGCATTTGTAGAGGGTGTAACTTATGTAATCGTTGACGATTCAGCTGAAGCTCTCGGTATTATTGCTTCTAATTTTTATGATAATCCTTCCGGAAAATTAAAGCTGATAGGTGTAACGGGGACAAATGGTAAAACGACGTCGGTTACTTTACTGTATGAATTATTTAAATTGTTTGGAGAGAAGACGGGGTTAATCTCAACGGTTCAAAATAAAATACATAACGAGGCTTTTGAGGCAACACATACAACACCTAATGCGATAGAGTTAAACAGGTTGCTTTCTGAAATGGTAAAAAAGGGTTGTACGTATTGTTTTATGGAAGTGAGTTCACATGCTGTTGAGCAAAAAAGAATTGCAGGGGTGAATTTTACAGGTGGAGTGTTTACGAATATTAGCAGAGATCATTTAGATTATCATAAAACCTTCGATAACTATATAGTAGCGAAGAAAAAATTCTTTGACCGTCTTTCGGAAGATGCTTTTGCTCTTACTAATATTGATGATAAGTATGGAGAGACAATGGTCATGGATACCAAAGCTAAAAAATATACTTACGGGCTGAATAGTATAGCCGATTTTAATGTAAAAATCCTTGAAAATAGATTGGATGGTACGCTTTTGACGATTAACAATAAAGAAGTTTACACCAAATTGATAGGTAGATTTAATGCTTACAATGCTCTGGTGGCTTTTGCTGTAGGAGTCTTATTAGGAAAAGAAGAATTAGAGGTCTTGACTATGCTGTCCAGTCTCAATCCACCGGAAGGACGGTTTGAATATTTTATTTCTCCCACCGGTGTAATCACAATAGTAGATTACGCTCATACTCCTGATGCTTTAAAAAATGTATTAGATACGATAAAAGATATTCGTACGGGGGATGAATTGGTTATTACTGTTGTGGGGTGTGGAGGAGATAGAGATCAGGGAAAGCGACCTTTGATGGCAGGTATAGCTTGTGAGTTGAGTGATCAAGTCATTTTCACCTCTGATAATCCTCGGAGTGAAGATCCGGAACAAATCATTAAAGATATGGAGGAAGGTGTGCCTGCAAAAGATTATCGGAAGACGCTCTCTATAACGAACCGAAAAGAAGCCATAAAGACAGCGTGCAATTTAGCAAGAAAAGGAGATGTTGTTTTGATAGCAGGGAAAGGACACGAAAAGTATCAAATTATTAAAGATAAGGTTTTGCCTTTCGATGATAAAATGACGGCGTTAGAAATTTTAAACAGACTAAATAAATAGAATATGATTTACCACTTATTTGAATATTTATCATCCCATTTTGACTTTCCCGGTGAAGGTTTGTTTGGCTATATCTCTTTCAGAGCGAGTTTAACGCTTTTGGTTTCGCTGCTTATCTCAATGGCTTTTGGAGGTAAGTTGATAAAGAAGTTACAAAAACTTCAAGTGGGGGAATCGGTTAGAGATTTAGGTCTTGAAGGTCAGTTAGAAAAAGCGGGTACACCAACGATGGGTGGCTTGATTATTTTGGGGGCTATCATTATTCCGACATTGTTGTTTGCTAAACTTGATAATATTTACACTATTACCATGTTAGTCGCTACTGTGTGGCTTGGTGTTATTGGTTTTATTGATGATTATATAAAGGTATTTAAGAAAAATAAAGAAGGGTTAGCCGGAAAGTTTAAAGTAATTGGACAGGTCGGAGTAGGTGTAATCGTTGGCTCTCTCTTGTATTTTAGTGATGATGTAATTGTTAAAGAGAAAGTTTATTTTGAAGATTCACCTTATACGCAAGAAATGTATGAAGATGGCGAGTCGAAAAAGAACTATGAATGGGTAGAGGGGAAGTCAACAAAAACGACAATTCCTTTTGTAAAGAATAATGAGTTCGATTACACGTGGTTGTTGCCGGACGCTTTAAAAGAGTATGGGTGGTTGATTTTTATTCCTATGGTAATCATTATTGTTACGGCGGTGTCTAATGGTGCGAATATGACCGATGGGCTCGACGGATTAGCAACGGGGACTTCGGCAATAATCGGTGGGACATTGGCGGTTTTTGCCTATCTGTCGGGAAATGCCATTTTCGCCGATTATCTCAATATTATGTATATCCCAAACGCAGGAGAATTGGTGATCTTTATTAGTGCTTTTATTGGAGCAACCATTGGCTTTCTGTGGTATAACGCGTATCCGGCTCAAGTTTTTATGGGAGATACGGGGAGTTTGGCTTTAGGGGGGATTATTGCTGTTTTTGCGATTGCCATTCGCAAAGAGTTATTGATACCCATTTTTGCCGTGGTTTTCTTAGCGGAGAATCTTTCTGTGATTCTTCAAGTAGGGTATTTTAAATACACTAAAAAGAAATACGGAGAAGGAAGACGAATCTTTTTAATGGCGCCATTGCATCATCATTTTCAAAAAAAAGGTATTCATGAAGCAAAGATAGTTGCTCGTTTTTGGATTGTGGCGATTATGGCAGCGGTACTTTCAATTGTAACCTTGAAACTAAGATAGTGAGCAACACAAACAAACATATCGTTATTTTGGGTGCCGGTGAAAGCGGTGTCGGTGCGGGTATTCTTGCTCAACAGCAAGGTTACAAAGTTCTGGTTTCTGATAACGGGAAGATAAAAGACCGATACAAAGCCATGCTGGAACAGTATGATTTGGAATGGGAGGAAGAAGGGCATACGGTAGAACGAATTTTTGCTGCTACGGAAGTGATAAAGAGTCCCGGTATTCCGGATACTGTGCCTTTGATTAAAGAATTGAAAGCAAAAGGTATTCCTGTTATTTCTGAAATAGAATTTGCCGGAAGATATACTGATGCGGTAAAAGTTTGCATAACGGGAAGTAATGGCAAAACGACAACTACTTTAATGACGCATCATATCCTACAAAAAGCGGGGCTAGATGTAGCGGTGTGTGGGAATGTAGGAGAAAGTTTTGCAAAATTAGTGGCTCTTGAACCGCACGATTATTATGTGATAGAATTGAGTAGCTTTCAGTTAGATGGGATGTTTGATTTTAAAGCAGAAATTGCAGTATTGCTCAATATTACACCCGATCATTTAGATCGCTATAATTATGATATGGATGCTTATGCGGAAAGTAAGTTTAGGATTATCCAAAATCAAACAGACGAAGATTATTTCATCTACAACTTAGATGACGAAATAACAACAAACAAAATCAACAACAAACAAATAAAAGCCAAAACCTATGCTTTTACACTTAATCAAGTGTTGAAAGAAGGGGCTTGGTTGGACAAACAAGAACAAATCAACATTTTAACAAACAAACAACAACACTTAATTATGTCAATCTACGATTTAGCACAAAAGGGCAAGCACAATGCCCAAAACTCGATGGCGTCGGGGATTTCGGGAAGTATCTTAAAAATAAGAAACGAAGTTATTCGTGAAAGTCTTTCGGATTTTCAGGGAATTGAACATCGTTTGGAACCGGTGGTTTCTGTACATGGGATTCAATTTATTAATGATTCTAAAGCAACGAATGTAAATTCTACTTGGTATGCTTTAGAGAGTATGGATAAACCAACTATTTGGATTGCAGGAGGGGTGGATAAAGGAAATGATTATACGATGCTTTACGGATTGGTAAAGCAAAAAGTAAAAGGCATTGTTTGTATTGGTGAGGATAATTCTAAAATACACGCTGCTTTCGGTGATGTTATAGAAGATATTTATGATGCTTCTACTATTGAAGAGGCGGTAGGAATGTCGTACAGGTTAGCGAAAAAAGGATACAATGTTTTGTTATCTCCTGCTTGTGCGAGTTTTGATAAGTTTGAGAATTATGAAGAACGTGGGAATTTGTTTAAAAG
>JALTUD010000377.1 GCA_027047735.1 Flavobacteriales bacterium
ACTGGTAGGTCCTTTTTTCAGTAAGTTATTTCCCGGAGTACCCGAAAATCACCCTGCACGCGGAGCTATGCTAATGAATTTCTCCGCCAATATGTTAGGGCTTGACAATGCCGCAACTCCAATGGGACTGAAAGCAATGAAGGAATTACAGGAATTAAATCCTAAAAAAGATACAGCTTCCGATGCTCAAATCATGTTTTTAGTGTTAAACACCTCAGGTTTAACACTGATCCCGATTACCGTAATGAATTACCGAAGTCAATTCGGTGCAGAAAATCCGTCAGACGTATTCATTCCCATTTTAATAGCCACTTTTTTTGCTTCTTTGGTTGGTTTGATAACCGTGGCTATATACCAAAAAATAAACCTATTCAATAAAGTTGTTCTAGCTTATATGGGAGGAATCACAACCCTAATTGTCGGAATGATTTTCTATTTTTCAAGTCTAACCCCCGAAGAACTAAAAACACAGTCATCACTCATAAGCAATATTATTTTATTTACCATTATAATTTCTTTCATTATAATGGCAATGCGAAAAAAAATAAATGTTTATGATGCCTTTGTAGAAGGAGCTAAAGGCGGTTTTGATATTGCCGTAAAAATCATCCCTTTTCTAGTAGCGATTTTAGTGTCAATCGGTGTATTTAGAGCTTCGGGAGCTATGAATTTATTAACAGATGCAATTGCTTATGTTTTCGCTCTATTTTTAGATGACGTAGAATTTGTTTACGGATTACCTACCGCCCTGATGAAACCGTTAAGCGGTTCAGGAGCTAGAGGATTGATGCTGGAATCCTTCGATTATTACGGAGTAGATAGCTTTGTCGGTAAATTAACCTCTACATTACAAGGAGCAACCGATACCACATTTTACATCATAGCTGTTTATTTTGGTGCAGTAAATATCAAAAACACAAGATATGCCATAAAAGCAGGTTTATTAGCTGATTTTGCAGGGATAGTAGCTGGTATTTTAGTAGCATATTTATTTTTCGGAACTACCAAAGATACCCTCACAGCCGAGCAAACCATAGCACAATACACCGATAATTGGATACAAAATAACGTAAAAGCCAATGAAGAATTATTAGCCGATGACATTTATATGTTCAATAGTCGCTACGATACGTTAGCCACTGATAAAAACGATTTTATAAACAATATATTAGTCAAAGACACACTTAAAACACCACGCAAGAAAGTACAATTAATAAAGCCGATTGGAAGCAAAAAAGACAAAAAAATATTGGTAAAAATCAAAGAAGAAGGAAAACAAGAAACCCAAAACTATCTATTTGAAGTAAAAAACGGAAAAATAAAAGCCGTAGAAAAGTTATAAGATTTGGGCGTTCCCATTACGTCATAAAAAAGCAGTTTCGTTGCACTATACCACTTTTTAACGCCGTAATGGTCGGGCTATCACTACTCACTCTTTTTACCCTCAAAAGGAGGAGGGCAAAAAGGAGTTCAAACACGCCGTTCTATCCCTAACGCGAGGGAAA
>JALTUD010000378.1 GCA_027047735.1 Flavobacteriales bacterium
AATGGAGTTAACGAATGCGTATGAGGACGGTACTAAGGACGAGACTAAAATCGACGGTACTTCAGGTACGCAGGTTGATTCGAACGGAGATAGTTATACCATTTCGGTGGGTAAAATGACTTGGAGCATCAAAAAAGATGGTTCGTGGACAAGAGAAAGTGATTTAACCTATAATGGTGAAAATAACTATAAAAAGCATGTGGTCTCAACAGAAGAAGGTACTTGGTCTTTCTTAGGTAAAAATAAAGATCAGAAATTCAAGAAAAATGAGTTGATAGTTTTTACTACGACCAAATCTACTTTTGAAAAAACGGTAACTCAGACAGTTTTAGGTCAAACAACAACTACCGATGATACTTCTGTTGATAATTACGAAACAGGTGGTGTGGCTTATGCTTATCGAGTAATCGATTCTAAGAAAAAGGAATTACATTTGGCTTTAGAAGGAAAGTACAACGATGTGAGTGTTAACGGTAGTAATTCTTCTTCATCTTCTGATGATTATTCAGAACATTTTTACTTAGTAAAATAAAACTTTCAATCCCATTAATTAAATAAATCGAAATAAAATGAAAAAAGCAATCATATTAGGAATGAGTGTATTGGCACTTAGTGTTTCATTCAGCTCATGTAAAAAAACATCAAAAAGAAAAGTATCTAAAGACTGGAAAGTTTCTAAATACGAAAATACAACGAGTACCGTTTCAGAAAATATAGATGGTGAGTCAGGTACAAGAACAGAAAATGGTGGAAATACAAGTGTAAGCAAAACGGTAAAAGTAAACGAATGGACATGGACAATTGATAAAAAAGGAACATGGTCGGAGAATAAAAATGTAACTTATTCTTATACCAGTTCAGGTATTCAAGTGGTTGAAGAAAAAACATCGAAAGTTTCAGGTACTTGGGCTTTCTTAAGTAAAAATAAATCAGGAGAATTTAAAAAGAACGAAAGAATAGCTTTCACTATTTTAAAAGAAGAAGACCATACAAAGAAAACTTCTACCTTGAATGGAAATTCTACAGTTGAAGAATCATCATATACAGGTAATGATACAGGTTATGATGTAGATGTGGTTTACACTGTAAAAGAATCTAAAGGAAAATCATTAGTATTGGTTAATGAATATAAAGAGTCTTGGGTAGATAGTGGAGATAGTGGTTCTATGAATGGAAGTTGGGATTATAAAGAAGTTATTACTTTTGAAAAGAAAAAATAATAGATACTGACCGTTAAATTCTATGAAAAGCCGTTGCCTCAGCAACGGCTTTTTTTATTTGATTTATAATGGAATTTCTATTAACTTTGGGCTGATATGTTATCAAGAATAGTTCTGTATATAGTACTTTTTACACCTTGTTTTTTTTATGCACAAACCATAAAAGACGTAGAGTTGCTCGACCAATGGGTGGATCGAACCTTACCGACTACTTTTGACAATGAGTCTATTTATAACGAAACGTGGGGTTGGAAGATTAACGGTGAAGAGTATGCCGTAA
>JALTUD010000379.1 GCA_027047735.1 Flavobacteriales bacterium
TAAAGAAACTAAAACTCACTTTCTATGCACTCATTCCACTTGCGTTAGGGATAGAACGGCGTGTTTGAACTCCTTTTTGCCCTCCTCCTTTTGAGGGCAAAAAGAGTGAGTAGTGATAGCCCGACCCTCTTTTTCTACACCAATATTAATCGATAACGGGATTATTGTAAAAAAAGAGGGGAACGCCCCAAACAACATTATTAGAATTAATCCGTTTAGCTTAGAACATATTTAATCATTCAATTATGAAAACGCTTTATTTATTCTTGTTTATTTTACCGTTTCTAAGTTGGGGACAAGAATCTTCAAAAAAATTATCAGAAATAAAACTATACACCAATTATAACGCCTTTTCAAGTCCTTCTATAGAAATCGATACTAACGGAGTGCTTATCAATAAAACATACAAAAACTCCAACGGACTTTGGTTTTCTCCGGCGTTGACTTTTTCGCTAAAAAATAAAGACTTTATAGAAATTGAACTTTCGCGATTGAACTTTTCTAAAAATAAAATAAAAAATACTGTTACAAACGATACCACAGGCAACACTTATTCGGTATATGGAAATACAGAACTTGATTTTTCATTGCATATTCGTACGGAATATCAACTGGTTTTGTTCAAAAATAAAGATTGGCAAAAATTATCGGCTATTGCAGGGCTTTCGTTAACACCTTATGTGAATCGCACGATTATTCAACCCGTTGTAAGTAACTCCTTCAGGCAATCACAGACTAACGTCGGTGCATCTATCTCGCTTATCCCCAGATTGAAATACAAACTCAATGAAAAATGGTTTATTGATCTTAACACACCTGTAATAATCGGCACCTTTGATAACCATTCCAAGAGAACCGAAAACCCCACTACACCTATCAATCAACGAAGAAAAACAACGGCAACTTTTTCTTCTCCTTTTGAGTTAGGCTTTAGACTCGGGATAGGGATATTTATATAGCTATAATAAGTCATTAACTGTTTGTTTGTCAATATGTTGCTGAAATTAAAAAAAATTAACTATTTGATAATCTTTTAATTTTTGAAGAATTAAGAAAATTACAATACATTTGTTTTCCGAATTAACAACATAAACAAAAGGAAACGCCCAATATCCTTTATTGAATTAAAGAGTGAAAAGAAATAATCCATTTATAGTTACAATCGTACTGACTTTTATTCTTTCCAATGTTTTGGGACAAGGGTTCGGAAATTCTACGGCTTGGAAAACCAAACGAGTGGAATTAACCGGAGGAATTGGTGCGTCTAACTTTTTAGGAGATTTAGGAGGGAGAGACCGAATTGGTTCAGATTTTATTTGGGATTTGGAATTGGTCAAGACCCGTTATGTTGCTCATATTTCTTATCAGTATTATTTGGCTCGACGAATCGCCATTCGACCTTCTTTTTTCTTTGGCAGGATATCGGGAGATGATGCACTCACCAACGAATATTTCAGGCATCATCGAAATTTGAATTTCGTATCGAATCTATATGAATTTAGCTTTGCCGGAGAGTACCAATTTCTAAAAGAAAAAATCGGAAATATTTACGGGCTTAAATCACCTACCGGAAAAAAATTAGGAATGAAAAGTAACTCTATCGGCATCTACCTAACCGCCGGAATGGGTATTGTTTTCTATAATCCTAAAGGAATTGCTCCCAGTGGAAGAAAAGTACCTTTGAGAAAATTAAGTACAGAAGGGCAAGGATTGCCGGGAGGACCTAAGCGATATAAGCGTGCTACGGTTGCTCTTCCTATTGGTTTGGGATTTAGAAAATCCTTAGGAAAAGACGACGGTATTAAAATTGAATTTGCTTACCGATTTACTTTCTCTGATTATTTAGATGATGTCAGCACGGTTTATTACGACAACGCTGCTATTAAAGCAACCAAAGGGGAAACAGCAGCTTATTTTGCTGACCCCAGCTTAAATTATCCCAACCTGCACAACACTTACGCAGGCTTACAAAGAGGAGACCCAACCGATAAAGACGGATATATGTTTCTGACTGTATCGTACTACAAAAAAATTAAAGCTCCTGAGCGAAAAACGAAATTCAAAACAAGAAGACGAAGATAGAGCTTTTGGCACAGGTATTGACGCTACACTAGGTCAGGATTTTGGGATATTCACCTAACACTCTGAACATAAACTCACTAAAGATTATTTTAGATATTTAGACCCTAAATTTATTTCTATTTTAGGGTTTCTTAATGTCAACTTGTCATAAAAACAGAATACAAATGAATGACTTTTTATCAGATGAAATATTGGGTATAACCGATAACATTGATGCTAATACAGAATTTATCCCTTTGATTTCAGAGGAGGATGAAGACAGAATAAACAAGGAAGAAATTCCGGAAGAAATTCCGATTTTACCTTTGCGAAACAATGTCCTCTTTCCCGGTGTTGTTATCCCTATAACTGTTGGGAGAGATAAATCTATCAAACTGATTAAAGATGCAGATGCAGGCAACAAAACCATTGGTGTTGTTGCCCAAAAAGATGATAAAAAAGAAGTTCCTAACTTCGACGACTTGTATAAAGTGGGAACAATTGCCAAAATTGTAAAAGTACTAAAAATGCCTGACGGCAGTACGACCGTAATCATACAAGGTAAAAAACGATTCATTATAAAAGAGCTCATAACAGAAGAACCTTATATTAAAGTAAGAGGAGAGCAATTTGAAGAAATAAAACCGGAAAAAGAAGCTCCGGAAACCATTGCCTTATATCGCTCCTTAAAAGACTCTGCTATACGAATTATAAAAGAATCTCCGCAAATTCCTTCGGAAGCATCTTTTGCCCTTAGCAATATTGAGAGCAATTCCTTTCTGGTGAATTTTATTGCTTCGCATATGAATGCTGAAGTCAAAGAAAAACAAGAAGTATTAGAAGAAGCAGTACTAGATACTAGAGCGAAAAAACTCCTGACACATTTGGACAAGGAATTACAATTATTAGCACTGAAAAATGATATCGAGTCCAGAGTTAAAGAAGATTTAAACAAGCAACAACGCGAGTATTTCTTACATCAACAAATGAAAGAAATACAAGAGGAGTTAGGCGATAATCCTCAAAAACAGGAAGTTTTAGAATTAAAACGAAAAGCAAAAAAGAAAAAATGGAAAAAATCCGTTGCTAAAACGTTTAAGAAACAACTCGCAAAATTCGAGCGAATGAACCCTCAAAGTGCTGAGTACGGTGTACAACTCAACTACTTGGAAAACTTACTGGATCTACCTTGGGGAAAATACACAAAAGACAAATTTGATTTAAAAAGAGCTCAAGAGATTCTGGATAGAGATCACTTTGGACTGGAAAAAGTAAAAGAAAGAATCATTGAATATTTGGCAGTACTCAAATTAAAAGGCGATATGAAATCTCCTATCCTTTGTTTGTACGGACCTCCGGGAGTCGGAAAAACATCATTAGGCAAATCCATTGCCGAAGCCATTGGCAGAAAATATATTCGTATGTCTTTGGGAGGAGTACATGATGAAGCCGAGATAAGAGGACACAGAAAAACCTATATAGGAGCAATGCCGGGGAGAATTATGACAAGTCTAAAAAAAGTAAAATCCTCTAACCCTGTTTTTGTATTGGATGAAATTGATAAAGTAGGTACGAGTGCTCACGGCGACCCTTCTTCTGCTTTATTGGAAGTCTTAGACCCCGAACAAAACGATACCTTTAAAGATAATTTCATAGAAATTGATTACGACCTGTCTCGTGTAATGTTTATTGCGACAGCAAACGATGTTTCGACCATTCAACCCGCTCTTAGAGATAGAATGGAATTTATAGAAGTTACCGGCTATACCGTTGAAGAAAAAATAGAAATAGCCAAACTCCATCTTGTTCCAAAACAAATTAAGGAACACGGACTAAAGGAAGAACAATTTTCAATTACAGATGACGCTTTAGAATTTGTCATCGAAGGTTACACTTCCGAAAGCGGTGTCAGAGGATTAGAAAAAAGGATTGCAAAAATAGTTCGTCATCGAGCAAAACAAATTGCAATGGACGAAGAGTACCAAACTGAAATTACCAAAGCTGATTTAAAAGACATCTTGGGAGTTTCCTACGAAAAAGATAAATACCAAAACAACGATGTACCCGGAGTAGTTACCGGTTTAGCTTGGACAAGTGTGGGAGGAGATATTTTGTTTATAGAATCTTCCATTACCAAAGGAAAAGGAAAGTTAACCCTTACAGGAAACTTAGGGGACGTAATGAAAGAATCTGCAATTATCGCCTTAGAATATCTAAAAGCCCATTCCGAAAAATGGTTTATCGACAGTTCTGCCTTTGAAGAACACAATGTACATATTCATGTGCCGGCAGGAGCTACACCAAAAGACGGACCTTCGGCCGGAATAACGATGCTTACCGCTCTCACTTCAGCCTTTACCAAACGAAAGGTAAAGAAGAACTTAGCGATGACGGGCGAAATCACTTTGAGAGGCGATGTCTTGCCTGTTGGAGGCATCAAAGAAAAAATTCTAGCTGCTAAAAGAGCGGGAATAAAAGAAATTATCCTCTGCGAAAAAAACCAAAAAGATATTGATGAAATCAACCCCGATTATTTAAAAGGACTAACATTCCATTATGTTAAGAAAATGAACGAAGTTTTAGATATTGCACTCACCAACGAAATTGTAGAAAAATGATGCGTACTGCCTATCTTTACACCTTGCTCTTGTACATCTTTGCCTCCGCTATTACAGCACAAGAAGAAGTAAATACCGAAGAAGAAACGGACGGCGTTCAATTCTTCTTCGGATTAAATATCGGCGGACTAAAAGCAAATGGAAACTCAGCTGTTTACTACAACGGCGACACACCTTACGGTGTCTATTATCAATTCCATACCATCACTAACAAGCCGGTTTTTGACCAGTATTTTAAATACAACTACAAGATAGAAGAACTACCGCAAAAAGGCACAATTTCCTACAACACGGCTTATAATATAGGTGGTTTTGCGGGATTAAAATTAGATGAATCTATCTCTGTATATGCCGAATTAAATATATCAAAACTAAAAATTCAAGACGCTTTTAGCGTAGCAATATCTAACCCCAACGACCCGACTACCTTTGGAGATACCTACGAGCAAATCCCTATCTTCGGAACAGAAAGCAGAAGCAATTTAAACATCGGAGTTCAAGCCACATTTTACCAAGAAGAAAAATTTGAAAGTTACTTTAACTTTTTCGGAAACGTAAACAATACCCGTTTGGAGGATAATTACTTTGTCATCAACAATAAAAAATACACCATATTTCACAACGTAAACCCTAACGGTACGCAAAACGGTCAACTGAATCTTCAACAAACCGTCCCACCCGGAGGAATCGGATTTGGAGGCGGAGCAGGACTCGGAGCACGATACATCTATAACGAAACCTTTACTTTCGACCTCAATTACAACGCAACGTACGCACGT
>JALTUD010000380.1 GCA_027047735.1 Flavobacteriales bacterium
CTTTTAATATTTGTTTATCGTTCATTTTGGGCGTTCCCCTGCTTTTCAAAACAAGCATATCGCTATCGCTAAACGCTTGTTTTGAAAATCAGGGTCGGGCTATCCACTATATCTTTTGGTTTGCATAAAGCAAACAAACCAAAAGGATGCCGTTCCTATCCCTAACGCAACGACACATCTCCTCAAGATACAAATATAATGAAGATGTTTAAAGTGAAACGATAAAGTAACGGAAAACTAATGGGTTTTAAGAGTTTTATAACAGAACTAGTTTGAATACCAGAGAGATTACAGAGCATTCTGTAACGCTTTAATTTTTATCAATGTCTCTTCGTATTCATTTTCAGGAGAACTTTTAGCCGTTATTGCTCCCCCAACCATAGCGGACAAATAACGTGTTTCTTGATGGTATAAAAAGCTTCTAATCACTACGTTAAAGTCAAAATCACCGTTCGGTTTTATATAACCGACACTTCCTGAATATAAACCTCTTTTAGTAGATTCTTCCCTTTCGGTTATTTGCATTGCACTAACTTTTGGTGCACCGGTCATTGAACCCATCGGAAATGTTGCTTTTAAAATATCGGAAAATGAAACAATTTTAGGTATTTCGCATTTTACGGTTGAAATCATTTGATGTACGGAATCAAAAGTGTAAATCTTGCATAATTCGGGAACAGAAATCGATTTTGGTACAGCTATTTTAGAAAAATCATTCCGAACCAAATCAACAATCATAATGTTTTCACTTCGCTCTTTGGTACTGTTTTTTAGTTTATATTTTAAATACTCATCTTTAGCACTGTCTTTGTCTCTCGACGAAGTTCCTTTAATAGGTTGAGAAATTAAGGTATTTCCTTTTTTTGCTAAGAAGCGTTCAGGACTGGCTCCAATGATATAGCGTTGATTGAACTTTCCTAATGTAGAAAAGGGAGCATTTGTCAAACTTTGCAACCGTTTAAACAAATTAATAGGTGAAATGGCTATGTTTTCAGCATAAAACTCATAGCAAAAATTAGCTTCGTAAATATTACCTAATTTAATTTCTTCTATAATATTTTCTATTTTGTAAATGTATTCTTCTTTGTTATGACGGGGAACTAATGGAATTAAGTTGCTTTTATCAGGGGATGAATAAGACAAAAAAGAATTTACATCCTTTACGAATTTTTGGTTGCCATAAACAAGTTGAGCCTTGTTGTCGTTGATTTGGATAAGCGTTTCAGGAACAAAAAAATGTAAAACCGGAAAGTGGAGGTTGTCTTTGTTGTTAGAGGTCAAGTCTTCAACGTTATTTTTTAATTCGTAGCTGATAAATCCGAATTTCCACTGATTTTTCATTGATACAAAACTATCCATAGCACTCCAATTCACTTCAGTATTTGAAGTGAAAATAAGCTCTTCTTTAGAACCTATGGCTGCATATCCGTTTTGAGATAAAGCGTCATAAAGAATTAAATAAGAAGATTCGTTTTCAAAAAAAAACATTTTTTTTAGTT
>JALTUD010000381.1 GCA_027047735.1 Flavobacteriales bacterium
TTTTTAGGTGTAGAACCGATGCTTCCTTCTTGTATGTTGTCGATATAATAAATCGGATAACTAACTCTTGTATTTTCTGTTTTAGATTTATCAGCAAAATCAACTGTTGATGTGTTTTCGTAGAAATTGATGTTTTCTAAGATAGAACCGAATTTAATTGCATTCCAAATTTGAGGTTCTTTTTCAGCACTTAAATCGATACATTTTGCATAGCAACCTCCTTCAATATTAAATACAGTGTTTTCTGTCCATCCGTGTTCGTCGTCTCCGATTAATTTACGGTTAGGATCGGCAGAAAGTGTGGTTTTTCCTGTTCCTGATAATCCAAAGAATATAGCTGTATCACCTTCTTTACCGACGTTAGCCGAACAGTGCATTGAAAGTACGTTCTTTTCGTGTGGTAAGATGAAATTCAACACTGAAAAAATTCCTTTTTTGATTTCTCCGGTATAGCCTGTTCCTCCAATCAATACTATTTTCTTGGTAAAGTTTAGGATGGCAAAATTGTGTTGACGTGTTCCGTCTGTTTCAGGGTTGGCATAAAATCCGGGAGCACTAATAAGTGTCCATTCAGGATTAAAGTCTTTTAGTTCTTCTTGTGTGGGTCTTAAGAACATATTATAAGCAAACTGATTTGCCCAAGGATGTTCGTTGATTACACGGATGTTTAATCTGTAGTTTTCATCAGCACAAGCATAACTGTCGCGAACAAAAACATCTCTGTTTTGTAAATAAGCTGTTACCTTATTATAAAGTAAATCAAATTTTTCAGGAGAAAATTTAATGTTAATATCTCCCCACCAAACAGCGTCTTCCGTTTTTTCGTCAGCTACGATAAAACGATCTTTTGGCGAACGCCCGGTAAACTCTCCGGTATCGATAGCTAAAGCTCCGGTGTCAGCTAGTACTCCCATTCCTCTGAGGATTGATTCTTCAACCAATTCGGCAGGTGTCAAATTCCAAAATGCATTGGCTACATTTCCCAACCCTAGCTTGTCTAAGTTTGCTGTGGTTGGTTTTATTCCAAATTCATTCATTATTTTATATAAATTTTAGGTTTTTAGATTGCAAAGTTACGATATTAAATTTTTATCTTATTTTGAATAAACAATAGTTTTAAACTTTTATTGTGAATTATGAACCTTATCCGCGTATTTCAAGTAGTTAGAGATTCATTTTTTGATAAATCCCTAAACTCACTTTCTTAGCACTCATTTCGCTCGCGTTAGGGATTGTATCCCTAACACGAGCATAATGAGCACCATAAAGTGCTTTTATTTCCTTTATACTTCTTCATATTTTCTTTCCATAGCTGGTGCTATGCAAAGAAAATATTCATCGTCTAAAGAAACTAAAACTCACTTTCTTAGCACTCATTTCGCTCGCGTTAGGGATAGAAACGGCATCCTTTTGGGTTGTTGCACTTATGCAACCCAAAAGATATAGTGGATAGCCCGACCCTCATTTTCAAAAGAACCGTTTCGCGAGAGCGATATG
>JALTUD010000382.1 GCA_027047735.1 Flavobacteriales bacterium
GATTGATTTGTATAAAAAAATTGTGGATTGGGATATTAAATTAAGCAATAGCCACGACGAAGGAATGCAGGACGTTTTGGATATGCAAAAAAAAGAAGCCAATGATTTGTTTTCTAAATTTGTGGCTGACAATTACTTAAATTGGGTGAATGGAATCGACACACCTTTGATGTCTGACCAATTGCTTAAAAATGAGTTTTTTCCAAAGATTAAAGAGGCTGACAAGACTACTTTTTTAGTCGTAATCGATAATTTACGCTTTGACCAATGGAAAACTCTTCGCCCTTTGTTACGCGACTATTTTAGTGTAGAAAAAGAAAATTTGTACTACAGCATCTTACCTACTGCCACACAATATGCTAGAAATGCAATATTCGCAGGACTAAAACCTTTGGAAATAGCTCGTAAACATCCACAATACTGGCGAAACGATGAAGATGAAGGAGGTAAAAACCTGTTTGAAAGTGAACTTTTGGAAACTAATCTTAAGCGAAACAACATCAATAAAAAGTTTTCGTATAATAAGATAACTAACCTCAACGGAGGTAAAAAATTGGTCGATACTTTTTCTAACCTACTGCAAAACGACTTCAATGTAATTGTCTATAATTTTGTTGATATGCTTTCGCACGCTCGTACCGATATGGAAATTATTCGAGAACTGGCAGACGATGAAGTCGCTTATCGTTCTTTGACCTTGAGTTGGTTTAAGCACTCTCCTCTTTTTGACATCTTTAAATTGATTGCAAAAAACGGATGCGATGTAATCGTTACCACCGACCACGGAACCGTAAAAGTAGATACCCCAAGTAAAGTTATCGGCGACAGAAACACCAATACAAACCTCCGGTACAAACAAGGAAAAAACCTTACTTACCAAAAGAAAGACGTCTTTGAGGTACGAAATCCGGAGGAAGCCTTTCTACCGAAACAAAATGTAAGCACAACTTATATTTTCGCAAAAGACAGCAAATTTTTCGTCTATCCCAATAACTATAATTACTACTTAAACTACTATAAAAACACGTTCCAACACGGAGGTATAAGCCTTGAAGAAGTGCTGATTCCAATCGTTCACCTAAAAAGCAAATAAGTTCTTTAGTATTATTTGGGCGTTCCCCTCATTTGCAAAAGAAGCATATCGCTACCGCGAAACACTTCTTTAGCAAATGAGGGTCGGGCTATCCGTTATATCTTTTGTGTTGCATATACGCAACAACACAAAAGGATGCCACTACTATCCCTAACGCAGTTGAGAAGATAACAAAAAAAAACAGAACTTCTTTACTCCGGAAACCAACTACTCAATTACCTCAACCGTTAGAAATATATCTTTTAAAGGACGGTCTAAATTATCGGTAGCCACTTTACTAATTTTGTCCACTACATTCATTCCACTATACACTTCGCCAAACACCGTATATTTATTATCTAAATGAGGACTGCCACCAACCGTTCTATATACTCTTCGATTAGCTTCAGGAATAGTGATTTTGTATTTTTTCTCAATTTTATCCATATACTTATCCGTAAGAGCTTCACGCTGTATGATGTAAAAATTATAGGCACTGGAATTACGATGGCGGTAACGTTCAGGTACGTCAGATTGGTCTCGAACAGCCATAGCCAAAGCACCTCTTTTATGAATGTGGTGCTTTTTCATTTCTTCGGGAATTTGATATAACCCTATGTTTCGCATCCGTTCACCGATATTATCTTGGTCGGAATTTCCTCCTTGTATCATAAATCCTTCTATCACACGATAAAATAAAGTAGAATCATAAAACCCTTTTTTTGCCAACATTATAAAATTAGCACGATGTAAAGGCGTGTCTTTGTAAAGACGAATTTTTATTGTTCCGTATTTGGTCTTTATCTTAATTTTTGTTTCCGGATTATTGTTTCCGAACGCTGTTAGTTTTTCAACTACATTCTCATTAGTAATAAGTTTCTTTTTCCGCTCAATTTCCTTCGCAATTCGTATAGAATCCTTTATGGAAGTGCTATCTCTCACAGTCGATTTCAAAGGACCGGGTTGATATATCTCTACTTTTTTCTTTTGTTCATCAGCACAACTTGTAATAAAAACAGAAAAGAAGAGTGAAATTATTGCAATTCTAGGTAATAAAAACATAATTAACAATCAATACTTAAGTTATTAAACCAACTATCCAATAAAAAATTAAGTACAGCAAACCACAGGAAGAAAAAAACAAGGTAAATTGCACCAAATAGTAGTAAAAAAAATTTCCTCCCTCAAAAATAATATTGAATATAGGTAACATCATAAAGATAAAAATAAACCAAAAAACAGAATAAAAATCTAATCTATTTTTCATGAAATAAGTTCCTTTTATACTCTTAATACCTATTGGCTTATTTAATATTTTTGTTCTTATTACTTCTACCGTTTGTTGAGGGTGCAATAATGAAACACTCGGAGAACCGGGTTTGCTATCCGTTACCAACGTTAGTACTTCCTCTGATTTTAATCGTACCAAAACCCCTTGACTATAATCAAAATTTTTTAAAAATTCTTGATGAGTAACAACACCAACTTCAACATCGGGAACTAACGCAACATAGTCAATGAACAAAAATAAAGCTATTAAAACACTAATTATTGACAACTTTTTATACAGACGAGCACTTTTTGAATTAACAAAAATTTTGTACCTATTAGCTTTACGGTACATTTTCTCTTCATACCTTTCCTTTGCTTTTTTTAACCGTTCTTCCAGTTCTTCTTCTGTTAAATGTCTCCCATATTTTCTTTTACTGTCGTTATATGTTCGTGATTTCTGATTATTCGAGTTATTTTTTGATGTTCTCGTCTTTCGTTTAGTAGTTTTACTTACTTCCGGTATTGGTTTTACTAGATAATCATAAGCTTTCGTTATTTGAATAAACTTTTTGGAAGCCTCCTCGTTGGAGTTTCTATCAGGGTGATACAATAGAGCTTTTTTTCGATAAGCCTTTTTTATCTCAGTTTGGGTTGCACCTGATTTTAGTCCTAATATTTTTAAATAATAATTTCTCACTTTAACAATACTACGGAAAAAATAGAAGTACCAATAATTATTTTATAAATCGTATTGATTTTATCGAAATCCTTGGGGGTTTTGGCTTGATACAATTTATAGAGTGCACCTCCCAATAGACAGGAAATAAATATAAAAAAATAAAAAATAGTATCGTGTTTAACCCCCGGAAGAAAATAGAAAATTAAACCCAAAGTTATAAGCATCAACAGCAATAAAATATACTTTGTTGACTTAATTCCTAACACGATGGGAATAGATTGTTCACCCACAATTAAATCGCCTTTCAACGAAACCATTTTCTTTAACACTTCTCGCGTAAAGGTTACTATAAAAATAAAACCTCCATAAAGAATAAAAGTTTGCGTAACATAAGGATATAGCAATGTCAATACTACAAATGGATATATCGCTAACAATGATGCCGTTATTTCCCCCAAAAAATTAATTTTTCTCAAACGGTGAGAATAATACCACAATAAAAATGAAAAGAAAAAATTAGCCCAAAATATTTTCCACCCTAAAAGAAAACTAACTCCCAGCCCCAAAAGAATTAAAATAACATAAGCATTTAAGCAAGTTCTTTTACTCACTATTCTACCAAATATTGTTTCCTCAGGACGATTTATAATATCTTTTTCGTAATCATAAAAAGCATTGATTAAATAACCTGCTTGCAGAAAAAGAGAGACAGCTATTATTTGAAAGTAAAGTCTTGTATCAGTTAAAACTTGTTGAAAGGTAAAATCCCCTCGCAACAGAAAGAGAGAAGTCAAAAACAGAGCAATTCCGATAAGTAAAACATTATACCATCTCACCAATGACAATAAGGCTAATATTTTAATAACGGCGTTGGGGCTATGAGATTGTTTATCATTCATCTTGGATGTACGACAAAAAGCAATTAAAACTTATATATTACATCCAATTCATATCCTGCAAGTTTAGCTTTAGCTTTATCAAAATCTTCAGTAAAACCTAAAATATAACCTCCACCTCCTGAACCACACAGTTTTAAATAATAAGCATTTGAATCTAATCCTTCTTGCCAAAGTTTATGGTAAAGTTTTGGAATCATAGGTTTGAAGTGTTCCAAAACCAACTTTGACAAATTCTTAACATTAGATAACAATGATTGCTCATCTTCTTGAAGGAAGGCATTAATTCCCGCATCGTTATATTTTTTAAACTGATTGCGTATCATATTTCTAAATCCTTCCTCTTTCAGTCTTTCTAAAAAGTGCTCTACCAAAGGTTGTGTTTTTCCGACTTCACCCGTATTTAATAAAAAAATAGCTCCTTTGTTCTCTTTCTCTTTCGGAAGCTTCACAGTATCTAACTCCGATTTTGATTTAATTAAAATAGGCAAATTAAGGTAACAAATTAACGGGTCTAATCCGGAACTTGTTCCGTGAAAATAGCTTTCTAATTCTCCAAAAATTCGCTTTAACTCCAATATATCGGAATTGGAGCTTCCTTCTTTTTTGTCAAGTGCGTAACGGTCGTAAATCGCTGCAACTAAAGCACCCGAACTACCAACACCATACCCTTGAGGGATGGAAGAGTCAAAAGCCATATCTTGTTCAATATCTTTGCCGAGTCGTTCTAAATCTAACCGACAAGGTAACTCTCCCCTATCTTTGAGTTCAACTAAATGTTTAAAGAACTTCTTTAATTCTTGATTGGATTTCGCTAAAGTAGAGTCGTTTTCTTCCTCAAAAATAAAAGACCCTTGAAAATTGTTATACGGAATGGATAAGCCCATTGAATCTTCAATAATTCCATATTCTCCGAAAAGTAAAATCTTCCCGTAAAAAAGGGTATCTTTTAATGAATTTTTTATTTTTCCCATAGGGTAAGTTTTTATGGCTCGTACAAAGGTATAAAAAGAACTGGAATAACTGATTACAGAACAATTTTAGTTGTTATTCTATTCCCTTTAGTATCAATTAATAATACGTTATAAATCCCTTTAGCCGTCGTTGGCGACGTTATGCGAAACTGTGTATTCCCTTTTCCTGATTGTAATGTAGTGGAATAGATAATCTTCCCTGCAATATCCATCAAAAACAAATCGTATTTTTCAACTTCACCGTTTTCTATAAAAATAAATATATCGTTCTCTTGGATAGGAGCAAAAATTTTAATTCCATTATTACTACTGCACTTCTGCTCCACGATAACATCAGAATAGCTTACACTTCCTTCTTTTTCTATTTTTAATCTGTAATAATTATTTCCATTGTAAGGCGATTCATCGACAAAGATATTTTTTTGAGATTGATTACCTAAAGAAACAGCGGTAGCTATGGTAGTAAAAATATGCCCATCCAAACTTCTTTGAATTTCGAAGTCGCTATCGAAATCGATATCGCTTTCCCATTCCAATCTAATTCTT
>JALTUD010000383.1 GCA_027047735.1 Flavobacteriales bacterium
AGAGATGAATCCGTACTTGAATTATTATCTCCAAAGTCCCACGTAACAGTACCGTAATCCCCTACCCAAGAATAATCAACATCCTCCGGAGCAACACCAAAGATACTATCTGTAGAAATTGAATTGTACAGAATATTGACTATAGCCGTCAAATCCGCTAAAATATTTACATCATCGGATGATGAACAACCATTATAATTATTGATAACCGTTAACGTATAAACACCTCCTGTATCAATACTTGGAGTAAGTGTTGTATCGTTGGCTATAATATTCCCGTCATTCGTAGTCCATTGATAGCTATAATTCCCGGTAGAAGAACCTGCACCATTCAATGCAATTACAGGAATATTACAAGTAACGATACTATCAGTACCTGCATATGCAACAGGATGAATAGTATCTATTCCTACATTGACAGAATCCGTAGAAGTACAATTATTTCTACTGTTTAGAACTGTAATATAATATATACCATCTGCATCTACATTGGGATATAAAGTTGTACCGTTACTCACAATGTTTCCACCTAAAGTTCCCCAATTATAAGAAAACAAACTTCCTGTATCAGAAAGAGAACCATTGAGGTCAATATTCATATGACCACAGGTAATAAGTGTATCCATTCCTGCATTCGCTATTGGTTTTAATGTATCGATTCCAACATCAACCGAATCTAAATCTGTACATCCGTTGTCTAAAGATGTAACCTCTAAGTAATACGTTGCCACCGCACCAACTGTAGGGGTAAGTGTAGTATTTCCACTGATGATATTTCCGATGTTAGTCGTCCACAAGTAACTATAATTCCCTTGTGATGATAAAGAACCATCTAAATTAACTTGAGGGATACAAGTTATTACAGTATCAAGCCCTGCATCACTATAAGGAGTAATGGTATCAATACCAATTACAACATCATCAGAAGAAAAGCAACTGGTACTTGTATTTGTTGTTGTAATGGTATATGTTCCCGTATGGTCGATTAAAGGAGAAACCGTAGTGCTTCCACTGGCAATATTCCCGTCAGAAGTAGTCCAAAGGTGAGAAAAATTCGCCCCCATATCAGAGCCACTTCCATCTAAATTCATAGAGGTTCTACTACAATTCAACAAACTATCTTGTCCTGCATTACTTATTGGCAAAGGGTTAACTACAAAAGGAACCGTCGTACTTCCTGTACAATTATTGTTCGTGGTAACATTAAGTTGTACATTGTAGGTTCCGGCAGAGGGAAATAGATGCGTTGGATTTTGTTGTGTAGAAGTCGAACCATCACCAAAATTCCAAGACCATGAAGTAACGCTTTCCTGCCCGGCGGAGTAAGAGCCATCGGTAAACGATGCGACATCATTATCACACACAGCAGGAGCAGTAAAAGTAGCGGTAGGAGGAGCTAATGTTAAATCAACTGTAGTAAAAACACAATATTGTACACCTCCGATTGTATAATACGAAGTAGCGGTTACCGTTTCCGTGCCCGGTGCATTAAAAGTTAAGTGAGCTGTCCAGTTATTACCGGTAAGGTTTGCGGTTAGCGGTGTTTCAACAAAGTTTCCGGTAATCACTACAGAATCTGTATTGTTTCCTGTAACAGTTCCCGCTAGATTAAAGGAACAGTTTTCCGATTGACCATTTACATGAGAAGTAATATTAACACCTTGAGCAATAAAAGGGGTTATATTATCTACTAAAACATACCCTAAATACCCACCATATATTCTAAAATAGATATGGCTATAATTTTGAGTAGGAGTAAAAGTGACAGTATAGGTTTGCCAATTATAATGAGTAATAATAGGAGAACTCCACAAAAGTTCAGTCGTAGCACAAATTGAATGAGCTCCGTATAGATTAATACCACAATGAGCTGACGGATTAATACCTCCTCCTGATGCTGGTGTTGTTGCTAAATCTATAGTAAAAGTATAGGTAACATTAGCAATCATACTTCCACTCAATGCTTGAGAAGCTCCCTCTAACCACGATGAACCACCATTTACAAACCCAACATAAGAAGATCCGTTTGAAGGAGGTGTATTCACCCCCCAACTACCCGGTTGGGTATCGGGAGTAACACCACAAGTACTCCATGGAGATGGGGTTATGTGTGGTCGTCTAGGACCTTCAAAAGAGGGGTTCACAACCATTAATGGAACTTGTTGATTACACTGTGCGTAACTATCTATTTTAAGTAGAAAAACAAGTAGTATTGAAAAAATAATTATATATAGATTTTTCATATTATAAAGCGGTTTATATTGTCGTAACTAATAAGCTACGTAATGTCATAGTTACGAAAATATGTATAAACACACTATCTAATTATGACAAACTAATGGTAATAATTGACGAATTTATGGTTTTTCGGTTTAAACTTACAACCTAGCCCCCAATTCACTTCCTTCTTTAATAGCTCTTTTTGCATCTAGTTCACCGGCAAGTTTTGCTCCGCCGATTAGGTGTACATTTTTCCCTTGCTCTTGGAGAATTGAGGCTAAATGATTGTTACTAGTCTGTCCTGCACAAAGGATAATCGTATCAACGGGAAGGAGTTGTTTTTCTCCTTTTCGGATGATATGCAAACCTTTATCGTCTATTTTTTCATATTGTACGGAATTAAGCATCTGAACATTTTTATGCTTTAATGTTAAACGATGAATCCATCCTGTTGTTTTTCCTAACTTGGCACCGACTTTAGTATCTTTTCGTTGCATTAGATAAACTTCTCTTGGAGAAGGTTTGATTTTAGGTTGTACACCTTCCACTCCTCCTCTAGCCTTAATATCGTGGTCAATGCCCCATTCATCTAAAAATTCAGCTAAATCCAAAGAACTTGGTTTTCCTTCTGTAGTAATGTATTCAGCAACATCAAAACCGATACCACCTGCACCAATAATGGCTACTTTTTTTCCAACAGGCTTTTTCTCTTTAAGCACTTCAATATAACTTAATACTTTAGGATGTTCAATACCTTCTATTTTAGGTACTCTAGGTATGATTCCCGTGGCAAGAACAATTTCATCAAAATCTTTTAAATCATCGGCTGAAACTTTGGTATTGAGTTTTAGCTTAACTTTGGTATTTTCTATTTGTTTTCCAAAGTAACGAATTGTTTCATAAAATTCTTCTTTTCCCGGTACTTGTTTAGCTATATTGAATTGTCCGCCTATTTCGGATGAAGCATCAAATAAGGTTACTGTATGACCTCGTTTTGCTGCTGTGGTGGCTGCTGCTAAACCTGCCGGTCCTGCACCAACTACCGCAATTTTTTTAGGTGAATTTGTAGGGATATAATTCAATTCGGTTTCATTACAAGCTCTGGGATTTACTAAACAACTTGCGTGTTTTCTTTGAAAAATATGGTCTAAACAAGCCTGATTACAACCAATACAAGTATTTATTTCATCGCTTTTAGCTTGATACGCTTTATTGACAATTTCAGGATCGGCAAGGAAAGGTCTAGCCATAGATACCATATCGGCTCTGCCATCTGCCAAAATTTGTTCAGCGACTTCCGGCATATTGATTCGGTTGGTGGTAACCAAAGGGATATTGACTTCTCCTTTCATTTTTTGTGTAACCCACGTAAATGCAGCCCGCGGAACCATAGTTGCAATGGTGGGTATTCTGGCCTCGTGCCAACCTATACCTGTGTTGATGATATTCACACCTGCTTTTTCCAATTCTTTGGCTAATAAAACAACTTCTTCCCACGTGCTTCCTTCCGGCACCAAGTCCAACATGGACAATCTAAAAATGAGAATAAATTCTTCGCCGACTCTTTTTCTTATTTCTTTTACGATTTCGAGCGGAAATTTTATTCTGTTTTTGTATTCTCCGCCCCATTCATCGGTTCGTTTGTTGGTTTTTTTAGCTATAAACTGGTTGATTAAGTAACCTTCGGAACCCATAATTTCAACTCCGTCATATCCTGCCAGTTTTGCTAATTCTGCAGCTCGACCAAAATCTTTGATGGTTTTGCGTATGCCCATTTTGCTTAAAGCCCATGGTTTAAAGGGGGAAATGGGTGCTTTGATTGCACTGGGTGCTACAATAAAAGGATGGTATCCGTATCTTCCTGTATGCAAGATTTGCATACAGATTTTAGCACCGTATTTGTGTACTTCGTCGGTTACTATTTTATGTTTTTTGGCGGTTCTTTTATTGGTCATTTTACTGGAAAACGGACTTACCCAACCGGCCATATTGGGGGCTATTCCTCCGGTAACGATTAGTCCTACTCCGCCTTTGGCTCTTTCGCCGTAGTAGGTTGCCATTTTTTCATACCCTCCTTTTAACTCTTCTAATCCGGTGTGCATAGACCCCATTAAAAAACGATTTTTTAATTGTGTAAAGCCTAAATCCAAGGGCTCGAATAAATGAGGATATTTATGTTTCATTTTGTCTTTTTTTTATTGATTCAAAGGTAATAAAAAAGAATAAGTTTAACGCTAAAGATTAAACCTGAATTAACCTCTAAAATTCCGTTAATAGCAATCTTCCTTTCAAATTCCTAACGGTTTATATAGAACAATAAAGTGTTTTTAATACACTTATTTTTCGGTTTATTACTAATACAATTTAAACAATGAAATGAGCCTAATAAAACGTTTTATTTAATTTATCGTCTAAGAAAACTAAAACTCTCTTTCTTTCGGCTCTTTTCAAAATTAAAATGGTATAAGCTATATTTACAAATTTTTCTTAAAAAAATAACATGCTATTTTGTGAATCTTGCGGAATTTGTAAAATGTACTAAACTTGAGTTTAGTACCTAAACCCTTATTTATACTTTGTTTGCAACAGTATTTATTCTTTTTTTACTCCTTTTATTCCACTAGCACAACCATAAAAGTACTCAACATACTCTATTTCAAAATTATGTTTTTTAAATATTCGTTCAACATTTCTAGAGTTATTAAATTCACTAGTATAAATTCCTAACATTTTATAAGTTTCTACATTACCTAAAAATAATTTTCCTAATATTGGAATTACATATTTCAAATAAAAGGTATAAAATATTCTTAATACTCTATTTTTTGGAATTGAAACATCAATTAATGAAAAATTTCCGTTAGGCTTGAGCATTCGATTGATTTCATTTGTTAATTCTGTTAATTGCTCATTATTAAATGTTTTTAAGCCAAAGCCTGAAATTACTGTATCAACAGAGTTATCCTTTATTGAATTTTTAAATACGTTTTCTTTAAGTAGTTCAATATTTCGATTTTTATATTTTTCTGTATTTTTTTGAGCCCTTTTTATCATTTCAGTTGAGAAGTCTATTCCGATAATCTTCGCATTTTTATTTGCTTTTTCATCAATAAATTTCCAACATTCTCCCATTCCTGTTAGCAGGTCAACAATTACTTTTGCTTTACCTATTTCGATTTCATTTACGCATTGTTTTCTCCATCTTTCACTAAAACCAAATGAAGTTATGTAATTCATTCTAGAATATGAACTTGACATTTTATCAAACAGTTTTTCTACAAATTTTGGTTCGTAATGTTGTTTGGTCATTTTTTATTCTATTCGTAACGTAAATAAAAGCATAAAGTATTTTTCTTATACTTATTCAATATTATTTCCGTAGCTCGGCTATGCAAATATTTTCTTCATCATCTAAGAAAACTAAAATCCACTTTCTTAGTTCTCATTCCACCCGCGTTAGGGATAGTAGCGACATCCTTTTGACCTCCCTCCTTTTGGAGGGCAAAAGATATAGCGGATAGCCCGACCTTTCACGAGTAAAAAACAAATAGTGCAACGGTATGTTTTTTATTCGTGAAAGGGAACGCCCAAATCTAACTATTAATTATTCTACTAATGGTTCTCCTGTCATTTCTTTGGGTTGAGGTATTCCCATTATTTTGAGTATTGTTGGTGCTATATCTGCTAATTTTCCTTTCTTTACTTTTTTATAATCAGGGTCTATAACAATAACCGGAACAAGGTTGGTCGTGTGTGAAGTATTAGGAGTTCCATCCTCATTAATCATAAGTTCTGCATTTCCGTGGTCTGCAATAATTACAAATGAATAGCCGTTTTTAGTGCCGGTTTCTATTACTTTTTTCAGCATTGAATCTACGGTTTCGCAGGCTTTTATTATGGCTTTCGGAACACCCGTATGTCCGACCATATCTCCGTTTGCAAAGTTTAAGGTTACGAAATCAACGGTTTTATTTTCCAATTCACGGACTAATTTTTCGGTAACCTCCGGGGCACTCATTTCGGGTTGCAGGTCGTAAGTGGCAACTTTAGGCGAGTGTATCATGATTCGTTTTTCTCCGTCAAACTCACTTTCTTTTCCGCCACTAAAGAAAAAAGTAACGTGCGGATATTTTTCGGTTTCAGCTATTCGGAGTTGCTTCAAACCTTCTTTACTGATGATTTCTCCTATGGTATTATGCAATACATCTTTGTCATACACTACGTGTATTCCTTTGTAGTTTTTGTTGTAGTTGGTCATGGTTACATAATACAAAGGAATGGTGTGCATCGGAGGGTGTTCTTCTTGTGTTAAGACCTCGGTAATTTCTCTACAACGGTCGGTTCTGTAGTTGAAACAGATAACAACATCATTTTCTTCGATGGTTGCAAGAGGCTCGTTGTCCTCATTAACAATAACATGAGGTTTGATAAATTCATCGGTTATACCCTCTTGATAGCTTTTTTCTATTGCCTCAATTGAGGAATGTACTTTTTCCCCTTCTCCTTTTACTAATAAGTTGTATGCAAGTTCTATTCGTTCCCATCGTTTGTCTCTGTCCATTGCATAATATCGACCAATGACCGAGGCTGTTTTAACCGGATGATTTTGAATGTAATTTTCTAATTCGGATAAATATTCTTTGCCTGAATGCGGGTCGCAATCACGCCCATCGGTAAAAGCATGTATGTAGGCTTGATTTTCGGCAATTTCTTGTTGCTTTAACAAGTCGCAAAGTGCATAGAGATGTTCTTGTGATGAGTGAACACCGCCTTTGGAAACAAGTCCCATCAAATGGATTTTTTTGTTTTCTTTTTTGGCGTATTGGATAGCATCAAGCAAGGTTTCGTTTTTGAAAAAAGAACCATTTTCTATTTCCATATTTATCTTAGATAAATCCTGATAAACGATTCTTCCTGCACCGATATTCAAATGCCCGACTTCTGAGTTTCCCATTTGACCTTGCGGTAATCCGACATGTTCGCCAAAAGTCAGTAAGGTGCTGTGAGGATACTTCGTATATAAACTATCAATGAAGGGAGTATGAGCCAAGAACACACCATCCGAATGGTCGTGTTTTCCTATTCCCCAACCGTCTAAAATTACGAGTACTGCTTTTTTATTTGCCATTTTTGTTGAATTTCTACTTCTATAATTGTTCCTTGAGGTTTATTTTCCAATACGCTGATTTTACCGCTATGCAAAGTAACGATTTTATTTACCAAATATAGCCCCAATCCCGTACCTTTTGAGTTTCTGGTATCTTCATTTCCCATTCTGTAAAAAAGTTTAAATACATTTTGCCTTTCTTTTTTAGGAATACCCTTACCAAAATCTTTTACACGAAGATAAACCATATTATTTTTTTGTTCGGCTTCCCATATTATTTCCTTATCCGAATATTTCACAGCATTGGAATGTAGGTTTTGTATGACCGATGAGAAATAAAAAGTATCCGTTTCTATATTCAAATCTTTCGGAATATTATAGTGAATTTCATTTTCTCCTACCATGTTTTGAGTAATAGAAACTACAAAATCGTACAGATTAATTTTCTTAGGATATAGTTTAACCTTATGTTCATCTAATTTAGAAGCCAACAAAATATCTTCCACCAATTGTTGCAAGCGACTTTGGTCATTGTAAACTTTCCTTAAAATACTCTTTTCCTGTTCTTTAGGTAAATCTCTATTGATGAGTGTCTCCAAAAATAATTTACTGGAAGCAATAGGAGTTTTAAGTTCGTGCGTTACGGAAAGTGTGAAATTTTTCTTTTCGTTAACCAGTGCCAATTCTTTCAATATGGATTTACGAATAAAATATACCCCCGTAAACAGAAGTAGAATAAATACCGCCGATTCGCCTGCAATCATCATTGTTTTTTGATGGATAATTCCCGGATTGTGATGAATGATTTTATTCAGCTCAATAATGTTATAAGCCCACCATACGAGTTGCAGAAACACATATCCGAAGAGTATGTACAGTATAATGAGGGATTTATTTCTTTTCGGTTTTCTCACTGTTGACTTTGCACAAAAATACGAAAAAAAAATCAACAGAAATGTTTACATTGTATTATCGAGTATTTGGGCGTTCCCTTTACAGCATAAAAAAGTAACTCCACTCACACACCCCTCACCACGTTACTTTTCAACGCTGTAAAGGTCGGGCTATCACTACTCACTCTTTTGTGTTGCATAAGTGCAACAACACAAAAGGAGTTCAAACACGCCGTTCTATCCCTAACGCGAGTGAAATTGTTTAAAAAGTACATTTTTTTAGACAATTTTAACTCCAATAACCAACACATCATCTACTTGTTCGTAAATACCTCTCCACTCTTCAAATTTTTGGTTGAGTATTTTTCGCTGTTGTTGAACCGGAAGATCTTTTATTTCCACGAGAAGATTTCGGAATTTTTTATACATGAATTTTTTACCGCGTTCGCCACCAAACTGGTCGGCGTATCCATCAGAAAAGACATAAACTCCATCTCCTTTTTCCAATTTCAGCGTATGGTTAGTATATCTCATCTCGTAAGGCGGGAAAGAAGCAATAGCAAACTTATCCGCTTTTATTTGTATCACTTCATTACCTCGAACAACGTATAAAGGATTGTTCGCCCCGGCATATTCCAATTCATAAGTTTCTTTGTCAAGAGTACAAATAGCCACATCCATTCCGTCTCGCACTTCATTTCCTTCGGTCGATTTATTTAAGGCTTCCGAAGAAAGGCGATTCAACTCATCAAGAATTACAGAAGGTTTCGTTTCGCCATTTTCAATCACGATTCTATTTAAAGAATTAGCTCCAATAAGACTCATAAAAGCTCCCGGCACTCCATGACCGGTACAATCTACAGCAGCAAAAATCACTTTATTATCAATTTCATAAAACCAATAAAAGTCGCCACTAACAATGTCTTTGGGTTTAAATAAAACAAACGACTCCGGCAACACACTATCAATGTATTGTCTTTGAGGCAAAATAGAATCTTGCAGTCGCTTCGCATAACGAATACTTGCGGTAATGTCGCTGTAAAGTTCCTCTAATTTTTCGCTTTGGTGTTCAATCTCTTCTTTTTGTCTTACAACTTCCTTTGTTCTTTCAATTACTTTTTGTTCCAAAACTCTTTCACTCTCAGCCAATTCATCACGCATGACAAGTAAAGCATGTCCTAATTTATCTTTTTCACTAAGCGGTTCATAGGGATATGTAAAATTGCTTTTCCCGACTTCATTGGCAAATGTTGCCGTTCTTTCCAGCCCATCTACTAATTGATTCATGGCAATTGCCATCTCGCCAATTTCATCGTTACTCGGTGAAATGTGTTTTTCGGGAATAATTCCCTTTCCGAGGGCAATTAAAAAAGTTTTTAATTCTTGTACGGGTTTGGTAATACTGATGGTTGTAAACGTTGCAATAATTATTGTACCTATAATCAATACTATTCCAGCTATTAATATTCCCCAATAAAGTAGTGAAAACCGGTGATTGGTTTTTTCAAACGAAGCAGAACCTTGTTTTTTTTGGTTCTCCAAGTCCATATTTTTGATTTCCAATAATTCTTCTACCTTACTGATGGAATTTTCAAATTCGGGATACACCTCAACATCATAAAACGTACGAGCAGAAAGTACATTCATCTCTTGGTCGTAGTCTTCGTACCCTCTCAATACATTTCCTATAGAGTTGTAATAAGATTCCGTAGCTATTTTTACATTCTCCTTTAGTGCTGTTAACAACTCACGATTACGTCCAAGTTCACTTCCGTTCCAATGTTTTTGAAGTGAATCTAAACGTGCTAAATTTTTGGGGATTTTTTTCTTGAGTAAACGATTTAACTCCACACGCTCAAAATCATCAGATTTTGTTTGGTTGAAAGTAACATGCTGAACAAATTTTAACGCATTATTCAGATTGAATTTCAAATCAATCAATTCATCAACGGTAGGTTGCCCGACTTCAATATACTCTTTGTTATTGTTAATACTTGTTTGAAGGGTTTTTTCAGCTCCTTTTAAAACAGAAAGTGTTATCCCGAAGATGACGAGTAACAAAAGTACAATCAACGTAAACCCTAAACCTATTTTTTTTCCAACTGAAAATCTCATGAGGGGTAGTGTTTAATTAGAAGATGTTTTATACGCCTCGTTATAAAAATCAGGATCTTTTTCTTTCAGGAGGTTTATGTATTCTTGAAATTTATCCGGTTCTGAGATGAGTTCGTAACAACCTGCCAGTGCATATATCGTACGCGAATCATTAGGATTAAGTTCATAGGCTTTTTCGAAATAAGGAATACTTTTTAATCCTAAATAGGCTTTCTTTTCATCGGTAGCCATAAGCGTTTCTATATCAGCTTCTACATCTAAACTATTTACTATATCTACGGCTTGATTAAAATAAATCAGCCCTAGTTCTTTATAGGTTTCAGCTCGTGTAGAATCTATCGTTAATATTTTTTCGTAATATTTAATACTGGAATCCAAGTAGTTTGCATACAAATCCTTATTATTTTTATATTTAATAAGGTTAAGCTCCGCTAATCTTCCATACATTTGTATATCTTCATTTTTAAAACTCATGCTTGGTTCAGCAAGTTTTTTTATCTCTTTGTATTTATTATAATTTTCTAAAACTCCTGCAAAATTAGAGGAAGTGTCCTGCATTGCCAGAATAGCATCATTTTTATAGTAGTTCGCTATGCTTTTAATTACTTTATTTACTGTTTCGAGATATTCACCATCTTTATCTAATCCTCTGGCTCTCAACAAAGCATTTAAAGCTACTTCTCTTTTATTAAGGTCTCCTGTTCTTTTTGACAACTCTTTATTAAACATGGCATAATTAAACCAATTTTCAAAATTATTAGAACGCTCCGGACACATTAAAAAAGCAGAATCCATTAACATTATAGCTTTTTCTACATCGGTTTTATAAGCCTTTGCTGCATAGTCAGCATACAGACAATATTTATTGTATGACTGTCCCCACATTAATCCTGTATAAACAACAAGAACAAAGGTCAATATGTTTGTTAACGACTTCATTTTATAATACATCTACAGCTAATCGTGTTAACGTTTGGCTGATGATTAAATCTTTTTTCTTTGCATTGGTTTTACTCAATTCAAAAGCTAATTTATTGTTTCTTGATATAAAATTGATAATAATCCCATCATTTAATAAACCTTCTTCTTCCCCAATGATTAAGGTTTTATCTTTTTTTAATTTTTGGGCTAATTCTATTGCAACTTTTCTGTTGTAGGGAGAAACATAGAGTAAATGAGGGGATTTTACGGCAGAGATATTTTCGTAAAATTCAACTTTTATTTTTTGGCTGCCTATTGCTTTTCCGGTATAACTTTTCTTAATTTGTTCGTAAAAAAGTTTGTCGCCGAGTACTCCTATAATGAAGTCCCCTGTTTTATACTTTTGAGGCCAATCAACATTTTTTGCAAACTGATAGACATAAATACCTTTTATCTTGTTATTGGCTTGTGTTCCCGCAGTTTTCTGCCCCCAACCAATTGAGGTAAATAATACAATGATTAATATGGTTAAAATTCTGCTCATTTAAACACGTAAAGTAGTCTTTGGGTTACGCAAGATATAAAATATTTTTAAAACACGGCAAATTTATACCACTAGATTTTTGTTTCAAAAGTTATAGAACAAGGTCAAAACGAAAATTATGCCATAAATTAATCGGGGTAAATTTGTAGCTTTTTCCTTTTTTCAAAACCTTCTATTCCTTGTAGTCCTCCTGTATGCACAACGACAATAGTTGAATTTATTGAAAAGTATCCTTTCTGTACTAAATCTATCAAAGCAAAAAATAATTTTCCTGTATAAACGGGATCGGTTTTTATTCCCGTTTGGATATAGAACCAACGCATAAAATCTATTAATTCGTCCGTATGTTTGGCATAACCTCCGAAATGGTAATTTGTTTTTAATTGAATACTTTCCCAATTGAAATTTGTTTGATTTATTTTTTGGTAATAGGTATTAATTTCATCTAGTATAAATTCACCTCCTTTTAATACAGGAATACCTATTGCTTTTTGATGAGGCTGTAAAGTTAGTGCGATACCTCCTAAGGTTGCTCCTGTTCCACAATCGGTTAGGATGTAATCAAAATCTTGTTCGATTTCTTCTACGATTTTTTTACATCCTAAAAGCCCCAATAGGTTTGCTCCTCCTTCGGGGATTACGTAGGAATCGGGATATTCGCCTTGTAGTTGTTTTAAAAAAGCCGTTGTGTTTTTGGTTCTATATTCTGCACGGGATATGTATTTTAATTGCATTCCCAATTCTTTTGCTCTGCTGAGGGTAGGATTAAGCGGTAGTGTTTCTTCTCCTCTGATTATTCCTATTGTTGGAATATTGAAATCATAACCCGCCTTTGCTGTGGCTAGTATGTGATTGGAATACGCTCCTCCGAAGGTGATTACGTTTTTATAGTTTCCTTTTTGGTATTCTTCAATATTTAATTTGAGTTTTCGCCATTTGTTTCCCGAAACTTCATGATGCATTAAATCATCTCTTTTCACTAAGACGTTTACTTCTTTTTCTTTGAAAAGAGGGATTTCTATTTTTTGTAGAGGAGAGCAATATTGTGAATCCCGGTAGTTCAAGTCTTGTATTTTTGTTGTTCTGCGTTAGGGATTTGTATCCCTAACACGAAATGAAAGTAAGTACATAAAGCGGTTTTGTCGCTCTCATACTTCTTCATATTTTCTTTCCATAGCTAGAGCTATGCAAAGAAAATATTCATCGTCTGAGAACTACAAATTCCACTTTCTTGCATTTATTTCATCCCGCGTTAGGGATAGAAGTGGCATCCTTTTGGGTTGTTGCACCTATGCAACCCAAAAGATATAACGGATAGCCCGACCTTTACGGCGTTAAAAAGCGGTGTAGTGCAACGAAACTGCTTTTTTATGCCGTAAAGGGAACGCCCAAATCTTATTTCTTTCTAACGAGTTGAATAGTGCCTGTGTAATCTTTGGTAGAGTCATCAATGCCCACTACTTTGATAACGTAATAATATGTTCCTTCACTGGCTTTGGCTCCATCCCACGTTGCGTCTACTCCTTTTAGCTCGTGTACTTTTCTTCCCCAACGATTATAGATGGTTCCATTTAGGTCTTTTACACCTTCGGTTATAATTTTAAACTCGTCATTGACGTTATTGTTGTCCGGTGAAAAGATATTCGGAATAATTACAACCGGTGTACCTGTAACGATGATGGTTTGATAATCTGTATCACTGCAATAATTATTTGACGCTACTAAAGTAACGGTATATTCGCCGGGAACGTCATAAGATGTAATTGGCAATGTACCGGTTTGTCCGTTTCCAAAATCCCATGTGTAAGCCGTAGCTCCCGTACTATTATTTTGAAAAACGGGAACAAACGGGGCTTCTCCGATAGAATCTTGAACAGAAATATCGGCATTTACTTCGTAAACATCATAGTTGTAGTTCACGTTTATCGTTCCGCAATAATTGCTAATAGTAAGCGTATAATTTTGTTCTGTTGTACTAAAGGTAGTCCCGTTGCTTCCATCGCTCCATTGGATGGTACAACTCTCGCAAGTATAATTACTTAAATCCTCTTGGTGTAAGGCGTTGCTGTCGCAAGAAATTAAAGGCGAAGTCGTAGAAATAGGTGTTGGTGGACTCATTTCATAGATAGAGATGTAAGCCGTATCACTTCCGCATCCTGAATGTCCTGCTACCCAATAATTACCTCCGGTAGAAATCGTTAGCGGATTAGACGTAGAACCGCTGCTCCACTCGTAACTGCTTGCTCCACTTGCTGTCAACGTAACGTTTTGTCCCGAACAAAGTGTATCGTTACTTGCAGAAACGCTAACGGTTGGAGCGGTGTTGCTAATATTGATTTGCACACTGTCATAAATCGTGTCATTGCAATTAGAAATCACACCACCATATATATAGAACGGACTATTAGCTGTAACAACAAAATTTGGATTAACTCCTGTATTTCCATTAGGGAAAGTTCCCCCCGTAGAGTGCCATGTAACATCACTAAAAGAGCCTTGCACGTTAGCAGTTAACAGTAAAGTGTCGCCGTTGCAGGCAGACGTTGTACCGGCTGTAACATCGATACTGAGCAAGCCCGCAGGAATTTGACAACCTAAATTATCATAAGTAGCAGTTCCGTCAGCTGTAAAGCTTACAAAAGCTCCGTCTTTTATTCCGGATGCACCGCCGTACCCACCGTTTTGATTGACCAATAAATCTCTTTCGTAAGAAACAACATCTGAACATCCGTTAGGATTACTAAATGACATTGTTAACGTCCGTGTTCCTCCACTTGCATTGTAGTTGGCAAAGTGCCCTCCCGTAGCATTAGAATTTTGAACAATAACAACTAATGTATCATTTAAATTAGCAAAAGAATGAGCCAGAGGGTCAAAATTAGGACCGGTAATTAATAAGACTTCACTTCCTGCAGGTAAAATTCCACCTGTTGGTTCAATCAAATGACCGCAGGCTGTAATGGTAGCATTCAAATCACTAACCAACTGTGCGGTTTGAGCATTTTGAATAATTCCTCCCCATGGATTAGTACTAGGCCATGTAACGGTTAAATCATTAACATTTAGGTCTTGATTACCTACTCTAAAAGTAAGCATTTCGTTTTGACCTTCCGGCGAACCGCAGGCATCTACCAATATTTTTTCTATTTCAAAACAAGTAGCAGGACTCACGTTTACATCTTCAATATAGTAATAAGCATGGTCCCCTCCCGTATTCATGTTAGAGGCCACTCCGGTTGTTCCGGAAGTAGTATGTGCCGGGTCATTAAAATTACCAATAATAATATATTCCTCTCCTCCCACAGCCGTATAAGGCTGACTAAATAACACCCAGTTAACCGTATCATTTAAAGGCGTTCCGCTTACAGAAACCTGAGGTGTAAAGGGTAAAGCCGTATTTTGTTGCAAGAAAGTGTGAGTATTCGACAAATAAACTCCCAGCTCCTCAACATAGTGTGTGGAATTATTAGCCAAACTCCAATAAAACTCAATATTATATTCCTGTCCCGCCACCAAAGGAGAAGTTAATTGAATCTGTAAATACTCCCTATAATCATCTTCAAAAGCAGGCAAAGGAGGAAAATTAACAACCTCATTACAAATAATCCCTCCGTAAGCAACACCGGTTCGAGCTTGTTGATAGCCCATAATATTACTCGGAACACTCAAAGAAGGAAGCGGAAAACTACCCGTATTACAAACATTAAAATAATCCGCCGTAGAAGTATCGGGATTAGACCAACCGATAGCCGAAGTGATTTCCCCCGGGCCGGCAGGACACTGTGTCTTGTTTTCAAAACTATTATTGGGAACTAAATTCTGAGCCAAAGCAAATGTTCCTATCACAAAAGCAGAGACAAAGACAAAAAAAGTTTTCATTATTTTATATTTTATATTTATTAACATTATTTGGGCGTTCCCATTACAGCATAAAAAAGCGTTTCGTTCGCACTACCCCCACTACACTACTTTTTAACGCCGTAATGACCGGGCTATCACTACTCACTCTTTTGTGTTGCATAAGTGCAACAACACAAAAGGAGTTCAAACACGCCGTTCTATCCCTAACGCGAGTAAAATTGGCGAATAGAAAGTGAATTTTTAGTTTCTTAGACGATGAATATTTTCTTTGCATAGCACCAGCTATGGAAATAAAATATGAAGAAGTATAAGAATACTAAAAACATTTTATTGTGCTTAGATTAACTGCAATAGAGGATACCAATCCCTAACGCATGACAAGTCCATTCGTTTATCGGATAACATTTTCCAGCCAATCCTACGACTACAAAGTTATAGAAAAGGTTGCATATATATTCGTATAAAACCGTAATTTAGTTTAAAGCACTTCGATCAGCTTTTCTAATTGAATACCTCTTGAGCCTTTTAGTAAAACCAATGCTTGAGCAATAGGATTTTGTTTAATGTAATTCACTAATTCGTTACTTGTCTTAAAAGTAGAGCTATTTTCGGTAGTTAATTGATTAAATTCTTCTCCAACCAAAAAATTAGAAATTTGATTTTTATTCAAATAATCAACTACTTTTTTATGCTCTTCTTTTGAATAAGCTCCCAACTCAAGCATATCTCCCAAAA
>JALTUD010000384.1 GCA_027047735.1 Flavobacteriales bacterium
GCATCAAACGTTTGTCCTGCGGAAACAATGGATGCAGAAGACCCGCTCTTCATTCTGTACACTTCCGGTTCTACGGGGATGCCTAAAGGAATGGTACATACAACGGCCGGCTATATGGTAGGCACAGCTTACACCTTCAAAAATGTATTTCAATACAAAGACGATGATGTTTACTGGTGTACCGCCGACATTGGTTGGATAACCGGTCATAGTTATATCGTTTATGGTCCATTGGCAAACGGAGCAACAACCGTACTATTTGAAGGTATTCCAAGTTACCCGGATTTCGGGAGATTTTGGGAGGTGGTAGAAAAACATAAAGTCAATCAATTTTATACCGCTCCGACTGCAATTCGTGCCTTGGCAAAAGAAAATTTATCTTTCGTTGAAAAATACGATTTATCATCACTCAAAGTATTAGGTTCTGTCGGAGAGCCAATTAACGAAGAAGCGTGGCATTGGTACAACGATAACATCGGCAAAAAAAATTGCCCCATTGTCGATACATGGTGGCAAACAGAAACCGGAGCTATTATGATTTCTCCTATTCCATTTTCTACTCCCACAAAACCTACTTATGCAACCCTTCCGTTACCCGGTATCCAACCGGCTTTAATGGACGAAAACGGAAACGAATTAAAAGGCAACTCAAAAGAAGGTCGTCTATGTATCAAGTTTCCTTGGCCTTCTATGGCAAGAACCATTTGGGGGAATCATCAACGTTATAAAGAGACTTACTTTTCAGCTTTTAACGGATATTATTTTACCGGCGACGGATCTTTAAGAGATGAAGTCGGTTATTACAGAATTACCGGACGTGTGGATGATGTTATCATCGTTTCAGGACACAACTTAGGTACAGCTCCAATCGAAGACGCTATCAATGAACATCCGGCAGTTGCAGAATCGGCTATTGTTGGTTTTCCTCATGATATTAAAGGGAATGCTCTCTATGGATATGTTATACTTAAAGAAACCGGAGAAACTAGAAATCACGACAATTTAAGAAAAGAAATCAATCAAATCATTACCGAACACATCGGCCCTATTGCTAAATTGGATAAAATTCAATTTACATCCGGTTTACCCAAAACACGCTCCGGTAAAATTATGCGTAGAATTTTAAGAAAAATTGCCTGCAAAGATTTGGATAATTTAGGGGATATTTCTACCTTACTCAATCCGGAAATCGTAGAAGAAATAAAACAAAACTCAATATAAAAAAATAGAAAAAATGAAAAATTTTATCAAAGAAATACAAAAGAAAGACGAAGCTATCAAAGGATTTTTAGAAGATAGAGAAATAGCTTTATTGGAAGATGTTCTAATCGACTTAGAAGAACAACATAAAGAAATAAAAAAAAACCTGAAAGAAGTCAATTATCTATTGGAATTAATTGACAAACATAATATTGAAGGAGATTCTACTTCGCAAGAAAAAGAAGAAAACAGAAATTCTTGGTTACAGAAAATAAAAAGTACA
>JALTUD010000385.1 GCA_027047735.1 Flavobacteriales bacterium
GCGTTTTTTGATTCCTTATCCGTCTTCATAAAAATTTTCCATAGCTGGTGCTATGCAAAATTTTTATTCATCGTCTAAGAAACCAAAAATTCACTTTCTATCCGCCAATTTCACTCGCGTTAGGGATAGAACGGCGTGTTTGAACTCCTTTTGGTTTGTTGCATATATGCAAACCAAAAGAGTGAGTAGTGATAGCCCGACCATTACGGCGTTAAAAAATAGTGTAGTGCAACGAAACTGCTTTTTTATGCCGTAATGGGAATGCCCTAACTTGTATGCTAACGATACAAGGTTATATGACCTAATTTTTCTATGGGTTGCTTCTTATAATCTCTGTAAGTTACTTTCCATATATAAACGTCTTGAGGTGCTTTTTTCCCTTTTCGCATTCCATCCCAGCCTTTGTTTATATCTGTGGTTTCAAAAGCTATATTGCCCCATCGGTCAAAAATATATAAGTGGTATTTATCTATCCCCAATGCTTTCGGTAGGAACACATCGTTTGTCCCATCTCCATTAGGGGTGAAGGAATTGGGGATGTACAACTGGCTGGTTGGCTCTACATAAATGGTATGCAAAGCTGTATCCTCACATCCAAATGAATTGATTACCGTTTGCAGTATATCTATTTCTCCCATTCCTTGTGTTGTGTAGGTCAAATTATCTCCATTAATAATATTTCCTTCTATTGTATAATATTGCGTAGTTATGTTTCCTGATGATAAATCAGAAATTTCTACATCGGGGTAAAAAACAGTCAACTCTTGCGGTGTTACTGAAAACCCTGCAATGGGACGCGGGTGAACGGTAATGGCTTCAAAGTTAGTTAAGTTTAGCGTTTCTAAACATCCTTGATTGGTCGTTAGACTGAATTTTATATCATATAATCCATCATTCCAATACGTATGTTTGGGGTTTTCTTCCGTAGAAGTTGTTCCATCTCCAAAATCCCACGTATAATCTACATCCCCCCATGCTATCGAAGTGTTTGTAAATTGAACTTCAAGAGGCATACATCCCACAGTATCGGATATGGTAAATTCTATATCCGGAGAAGGAAACACTTTTGCTGTATCTGAATATATTCCTTCGCAACCTTCATCTGTTACAATTACTTGCACAACATAGTTTCCGGGTGTAGAATACACTACTCCTGTTGGATTTTCGACCGTTGAATTAAGAGGTAATGAAGAACCTCCAAAATCCCAGTCAAAACCAGCACCTGCTGTATAATCTCCGGACAGTATAAAATCAAACGAATTGGTGGTGATACATTGTGGATTTAGGTTAAAGGTAAAACTAGGTTGAATAGGTGCTTTGACCTTAAACGTTCCGTAAGCCGTGTCTGAACAATAATCATTATAAGCAATTAAAGTTACATCATAGATGTCGCTGGTTGGATAAGTGAATTGAGGATTTTCTACATTAGCGGTATCGGAACTTGAGGATAGGACACCAAAATCCCAATGGTACGAAGTTGCGTTAAATGAGTTATTTATGGCGTTAGCGGTTAAGGAAGCACAAGTATCTACCGACTCAAACGATGCTATCGGCTCGTTTATTACATTAATTTCTATCGTTGTATCGGATTGACAGCCCTCATCAATTACCGTTACCGAAACAAAATGGACTCCACCAATGGTGTACTGAATACCTACAGGATTTTCATCAGCTGTGTTTCCACCGATGGTTGAACTACCAAACGACCAATTAAATGTTGCTAAATTTGAATAATGTCCCGACAACATAAAATCATATGAATTTCCCGTTTTACATTGAATGGGTTGTGGAGTAGATATAGATAAATTCATTGGTAATTTCACCACATAGTCAGCCGTTGCCGTATCAGCACAATGGTCGGTTCTACCGATGAGTTCAACTGTATATACTCCTTCGGAGTCGTAAGTATAACTTGGCGTTGCCACATTCGATGTATCTGAAGTGATTAAAGTATCTCCAAAATCCCAATGGTAATAAGGTGTGTTTTGTGAATTATTCACTGCTGTTACTGTTAGTCCACTACAATTACTTACATCTTCTATTGACAAATTCGGCATCGAATAGACATCTACTTGTTGGGTAAAATCTCGACTACATCCCCTATCGTTTACGGTTGAAGTTACGGTAAATGTACCGGCGTTTGTATAGACCACACCGGCAGGATTTTGAACAACCGAAGCCAAAGGAGTTGAGGTCCCTCCAAAATCCCAATTAAAAGTTGCTCCCGGGGTAAAATTACCATTAATCGAAAAATCAAAGCTATTCCCACCAAAACACTGTCCCGTAACGGAACCAATACTTCCTTGAATTGGATACTGAACACTATAAACTGCCGTAGATGTATCGGCACAAGGCCAACCGGGATTTGCTATCAACATTACTTCATAATTTCCCGTATCAGGATAAGTATAGGTAGGAGCTTCAAGAGTAGAGGTATCACTATCAATACCCGGAACACCAAAATCCCAATACCAAAAAGTACCGTTTACACTATTATTTTGAAACTCCATTGTATAACCATCACATAAAATCGTTTGGCTGGGAACAGCAGAAATAACCGTTGATGAACAAGTTACAACCGTAAACTGAAAATCCCTTAATGTCGTATTTATCAACTGCCCGTTTCTATATTCTTTTACACAAATTCCCACAACATAAACACCATTCGTTGTAGGTGTGCAGGTTAATTCACCTGTATTAGGGTCAATCTGTAAGTTCTGTGTTCCGTTAATTTGATTATTCACTCCATAACCAGACGACCAAGATATGTTCGTATAAGGACCACCATTGGGAGGTTGAGGCATTGGATTGATAGAATTAGCACCATGAAAAGGTGTACACATTTCATATACCAATACATCGCCATCGGCATCATAAGCCGAATGGTCAAAAACAAAGTTATCTCCATTACAAAGAACTAAAGGAGGGACATTAATAAAGTGAGCACTGGTATTATTAACTGCTAATTGAGGATCGGGAATATGCGTAATGTATGTACTCCCCATATCTTGCGGATTATTTATATTCTGAATGATACTATTTCTGCAACAACGTTGATAAACTAAATCTAAACCACCGGCGGGAATAGACGGTAATGTTACCACTTTCTGATATATAGCTTCTTCCGTACAAATTACCGGAGGCACTTGTAAACATGGATTGGTAACTACAACAGGTAAATTTGTAATCATCGGAGAGCTAATCAATACTTCTTGAACCAAACTTCCACTGCTCGTAAAAATCCCTACTGAAGCAGGATCATCAAAAGGAGCTAATCCATTTAAACAATCTCTATAAACTTTTAAAGTTATTCTGTATTGATTCCCCGAAACATGTTCATACGAAATCTCCCCTCCTACTATATGGGTAGCCTTAACTGACAAAAGAACAGCAAAGAGAAATAAATATGTAATAACTATTTTTTTCATATAAATAAGTTGCAAAAGTCTAATCTCATTGGAACATTCAAATGATATAAAAGTCAAATTTTATACCGTTAAATATAATTATCTTCCTCCACAACGTTTAAATAAATCAATGGTTGCTTACATTTTATTTTATTAGGGCGTTCCCCTTACTTTTTTTATAACTATTACGCTCTAGCTTCATAGTTATAAAAAAAGTAAGGGTCGGGCTATCCACTATATCTTTTGCCCTCCAAAAGGAGGGAGGGCAAAAGGATGCCGTTCCTATCCCTAACGTGGAATGAAATAAGTGCAAGAAAGTGGAATTTGTAGTTCTCAGACGATGAATATTTTCTTTGCATAGCACCAGCTATGGAAAGAAAATATGAAGAAGTATGAGGGCGACAAAAACGCTTTATGTACTTAATTTCATTTCATGTTAGGGATACAAATCCCTAACGCAGTTGAGATAAGTGCAAAGAAAATGGAATTTAGTGTTCTTAGACGATGAATATTTTCTTTGCATAGCCCCAGCTATGGAAAGAAAATATGAAGAAGTATAAGGATACTAAAAACTTTTTATTGTGCTTAGATTAACTGTGTTAGGGATACGATCCCTAACGCGAGTGGAATGAGTGCATAAAAAGTGAATTTAGTTCCTTTTAACACTACGTCCAATAACACAAAAAGTGCACTCGTAAACGAGTACACTTTCTATACAAATCAACTTCTACTATTCCACCATCTTAATTCAGTACAATTCTCTTCACAATACTTGAATTACTTTCATCAATAATTTTCACCATATACACTCCTCGTTTATTATGGCTTAAATCAATTGTATGATTACTTTTCATAGCAGTTGAACGAAGAACAACTTCACCAATAACATTGTAAACCACTACCGACACGTTTCTCTTAGCCGACACATACAAAACACCTTTTGTAGGATTGGGTTTTAATACAACATCATTAGAAGATAAATATTCACTTACCCCCACATTTTGTAAATCATAAGTTCCTGTACCTGTACAACCATTAAAGGCAACCACCTCAACAGTATATACACCATTTGAAGTAGGAGTTATATTTTGTGATGTAGCCCCCGGCAACAAAGTGCCATCCAAATACCATTGGTAGGTTTGACCTGAAGAAGCTACCAAATCACCATTACTTTCCGTAATTGAAATCAAAGGCGTGGCATTAACAGATAACGTTAAATTAACCGTACTATCGCAACCACCTGAAGTAGTAAACACCTCTGTATAACTACCTGTTTGTGTTAACGTTTGTGTCCCAAATTGATATGTTTCTCCTTGACAAATTTGAATTATTGTATCTACCGTAACCAGTTGTCCAAATGTAATATCCAACGTTACGGTACTATCGCAACCATGAACGGTTTGGAATACTTCCGTATAAGTTCCGTCTTGTGTTATAGTTTGGGTTCCAAAAGTATAACTAGAACCACAAACCGTTTCCGTAACATTTGATGTAACCGGATTTGAAACGGCTAATTCCAACATTACAATACTATCACAACCTAAAGAATTGGTAAAGGTTTCAGAGTAAGTACCTGCCACCGTTAAGGTTTGTGTTCCAAAAGTATAAGTACCTCCGGCACACATTGTATCTTGCACTGTTACATTAGTTGGTGTTACCGTTAGATTCAATGTTACAATACTATCACAACCTGCCATATTCGTCAAGGTTTGATTATACGTTCCCGAAGTCGTCAATGTTTGTGAACCAAACGTATAAGACTGCCCCTGACAAATAGACTCGTTTAACGTTACATTATCCGTACAAGTATTACCCGAACAATCAGAAGAATGGTTTCCTAAATCACTTGCATCATCAATAGAAAAAGTATCCCATTCTACAGAAGGATTAAATGTAGCAGGGTTGTTAACCAAACCTATTTGAACCGTAGATTTTCTTCTTATCGTCATATCAACGGTTGAAACACCTCCTCCTGACCAACTAGCACCGGGGTTCTCTCCTATTTT
>JALTUD010000386.1 GCA_027047735.1 Flavobacteriales bacterium
CGATTCGCCCTGCTCCAAATAATTCGGCAACAAAGCCAACACCACATAGTCTTCAATATCCCCGTAAAAATAGTCCCAACCACGCGTAAAAGACGAACGATAAACCTCCAAATCCGTAACCAAATGGCGACTTCTGCCCGTAGCAGTCGTACCACTGCTCTTAAACACTTTCTCCACCGGAGCCTTCCCGGTAACCACGTCCAACGACTTAAAAAACTGAATCGGCAAAAACGGAATTTCACTATAATGCCCCACTTCTGCCACCTTGCAACCAATCAATTCCAAAAACCGTTTATACACCTTGTTTTGTTCCGCCTGATAACGAAAAACCTTCAAAGCAACCGCATTAAAGTCCTCCTCTCCCCGAATCGAAAAGACAGCCTTTTTTATATTATTCAAAGTAATAGACATTTAATCAAAATATTTTGGGCGTTCCCATTACGGCATAAAAAAGCAGTTTCGTTGCACTACACCACTTTTTAACGCCGTAATGGTCGGGCTATCACTACTCGCTTTTTTGGCTTGCAAACAGCAAGCAAGCCAAAAAGAGCTCAAACACACCGTTCTATCCCTAACGCGAGTGAAATTGGCGGAGAGAAAGTGAATTTTTGGTTTCTTAGACGATGAATAAAAATTTTGCATAGCACCCGCTATGGAAAATTTTTATGAAGACGGATAAGGAATCAAAAAACGCTTTATACCGTCTATTTTACTCGCGTTAGGGATAGAATCCCTAACGCAGTTATAAGTGCTAAAAACAAAATCCGGTTCTCATAGACGATGAAAACAAACCCTATAAAGCCACTTATACAGTCATAACATAGTTGAAAGAAATGTAAAAACAATCATGAAATACAAGAATGCAGATACTCAAAACTTCCAACCTGTCAACAAATAACAAAACTACGAGAAAAAAAGCTTTTAAAGAGACCGAACACCATATAAAATTTTATTGTAACTTTACCGTTAAACAAGAATGAAGCAAACTTTTAACATATCGATACTAATTCTATTGCTGTCAATAGTTGTTTTATCCTCATGCTTGAAGGTAGAAACCTTTCCACCTGAACCTATCATAAGTTACAAGTCTTTCGAAGCCTACGGAGATTCAGCAATTATCAGTATCACCTTCGTTGACGGCGATGGAGACATCGGGTTAAACGACGGAGACACTTTAGCCCCTTTTAATCCCGGTTCATTTTATTATTACAACGTTTACTTACAATATTACGAAATGATGGATGGGAATTGGGTAAAAGGAACAGCAGACCCCGCAGGCAACAACTTCCCAACGGCAGATTCTATCGTATTCAAAATGCGAATCCCTAACATCACTCCAATAGGACAAAACAAGGCACTCAAAGGAGAGTTAAAACTCACCCTTGAACCCAACTATTACAATCCCGTTTCTCATCATAATGATTCTATCAAATACAAGATATTTTTAATCGATAGAGCTTTACATATTAGCAATATCGTAG
>JALTUD010000387.1 GCA_027047735.1 Flavobacteriales bacterium
GTTCTTTAATTTTAGAATTTTCAATTTCTTCTTTTGACGAATTAAAAACACCGATAATTTCTAAATTATTTTGCTCAAAATATTCCTTGTGCATATTCAAGCCTTCCACCCACAAATTTGTATAAGGACAATCCACATCTCTAAAGAAAGACAACAAGACTTTCTTTCCCTTGTATTGAGATAAATCAAGTTCTTTGTTTTCCAAATCTTTGAGCTTCAATGCCGGTATTTTATCGGGTTTTTCTAATTTCATAAGGCTTTCTTCAGTTGAATTTTAGTACCATTTTGCAAGATAGTTATAATACTGCAATTGGAAGGATAAGTTAAAACAAACTCTTGCGACAAATCAAAAATAGCATTCTTACCGAATAAACTTCTGCATTCTTCTACACCTTCAGGCGAGTACCGAATCATCAAATACCGATCTTTTTGTTCCCTTAGTACAAACCAAGAACCTGCCCCTTCTCCGGATAACCATTTGGAATAAACAGGCAATCCTTGAGGCAAATTTGGTGCGGGAAGCACTTTAGGCAACGATAATTTCTTCTTCTTGAATAATGTTTTTATCCTCTTCATAATTCCTTATTTTTTTACCTGCGTAAACATTCCACATTGGGGTTGGGGTCAACATAGGAGGAAGATTTAAAATTATTTTTTGCCTCATTGATTTCATTCCTTTATTGGCAACGGACTTCACAAAACGCGAACAATTTGTTCCTTTTCTTACAAAAGGTCCATAAGGAATAAAAACTCGATTTTGCATTTCTTTGGCTTTTTTAAATGCTTTACAGAAATTAATCGAAACCAAAGAGCACTCTAACTTTCCATCGCCGTGACAAGCTTTTTTGTTTTGTAATTCATCTATCAGTTCATCAATATTAGCAGGTGTAGTGTCGATATATTGAATAATTGTTTTCAATTCCAAATCGGTATCGGTTTGTGCATCTCTCACTCTTCCGTGTCCGTGCGGTGCATGATACCTCCCAAAATCAAAATAATAAGGAGTACCGAAACGGTTGATTAGCACAATAGCTGCGTGTCCGACTTTATAATACCCGCCATTACTAAAGTTTAACGCTTCCATTAAACCGTCGTACCACGCTCCTGCTTGTTTGCATTTGGTTTCCGGCCAAGCTAATATTAACGCATATTCTCTATTCATATTCTCATCATTTGTTCTTTCGCAACTTTTCGATATTCAAATGGTTTTACTTCTCTCAATATTCTTTGGTTATTCAACAAATCCAGATAATCAAAAAATAAATGTTCTCCCTGCATATATAATTGAGAGATGCTTACGGTTTTTGTTTCGTCTTTCCGGTTTAATAAAAACCCTTTTTGTTTATTATCTGAATTATGCAATTCGATAATTTGTTTTTTTGTTGGTATTCCTTCTTTAAACAAATTACTAAACCATTGCTTTTTTATTTCAGCTTCTTGTTGCGTGTATAAGGTAGCAGATGACCATATATGAGGTTCAT
>JALTUD010000388.1 GCA_027047735.1 Flavobacteriales bacterium
CCCGTCGTCAAAGACACCACATGAGCCAACAGAATAATAAAAATAACCGTCCCAAGTGTTCCGGCATTCCCCACAACCCAGCCGAGCCTCATATACATAATTACCCCAAGTATAGTGAGTATCGACGGTGTAAAAACACCACCAAAAGTTCCAAATTTTCCTTGTTTAGACATATTCCAAATTTTATAACTTCCTAAAATAAGTATTTTATTCAAACAAAGTCGTTTTATCAGAATAATTATCATTTGGGCGTTCCCCACAAAGCAAAAAAGAGCATACCCTTTCAGGGGACGCTCTTTTTTGCTTTGTGGGTCGGGCTATCCACTATATCTTTTGCCCTCCAAAAGGAGGGAGGGCAAAAGGATGCCGTTTCTATCCCTAACGCGTGTGAAATTGGCGAATAGAAAGTGAATTTTTGGTTTCTTAGACGATGAATAAAAATTTTGCATAGCACCAGCTATGGAAAATTTTTATGAAGACGGATAAGGAATCAAAAAACGCTTTATATCGTCTATTTTGCTCGTGTTAGGGATACCAATCCCTAACGCAGGTCAGGTAAGTGCAAAGAAAATGGAATTTAGTGTTCTTAGACGATGAATAATGATTATCTAACCCAAATCTCCACATTATCAATCCCAAAAGACTCATCACTTGCCGGTTGGTTTAAGGTAGAACCTGCTGTTACCCGAAGGGTATTTCCTGTATGTGAAACCCTAACTGTTCCGGCAAGAGCTCCAACATCTCCCCAACTTCCACCACCTATATTATTTGAATTACCAATAGAATAAGTATAATTTGAATTATAACCTAATCCTAACTTTGTCCATCTACCCAAGTCACTTGAGGTTGTTCCCACCGTAACATAAGGATATTCAGGAGAATCCCAAGAGTCAATAATATAGTAAGTAAATTTCACCATAACCTCTGTGTGAGGTATTCCCGTTAAATCAAAATCCTTATAAAAACTTGTTCCTGAGGACACATTATAGCCACCTAAAATATTAGCTCCTGCAAAATTGGTTCTTGTTGTCATGCTCCACCCTGTTGCATTGGTTTCAAAGTCATCTCTTAAAACCATTCTGTAATCATCCAAAGCGTTGTACATAATTGTACCAGTATTATTTATCCGCACGTTTCCATTTACTTCTAATTTCTCTGTAGGGGTCGTTGTATTTATCCCAACATTACCCACATCAGTAATTCTCACAAATTCCTCTCCATCCACTGGACCTCCTGAATTTACTTTTATAAAACGTAAATGATCTCCCGCATCATCTCCCCAAGCAATTACCGCATCAGCATTATTTACACCTTCATCTTTCATCCCGAAGTAAGCATTATCACTTCCTCCCGCTCCCACACGTACGCCATCTACCATCCAAGAACGATAACCTCCGGAAATTTCTGTTCGGTTTATTGCGATATCTCCAAGAACATCTAACTTAGCATTAGGAGCAGTAACCCCTATACCAACCTTACCCTGTGTAAACACATTATCATTTATACTTGTGGGAGCAGAAGTTGTTCCAACCTTATACCAATCATCATCGGCATTAGAACCGCTATCGGTTAGCTTTACCCAAACAGTTCCGTTGTAATAATAATAACCCGGAGTTACATCCGAAACGGAAGCCGTGTTATACACCAATAGACTGGTCGCCGGAGAAGAAACAGTTGTAACGTCATTTGTTCCCGTTAAAGCTACACGCGGCAATAAAACTCCTTTATTGGACGTACTTACATCTAATGCTGCCGAAGCATCTGCGGCAGCTCCGCTGGAGTTTATTCCAATATTTTGAGCTGTTGTCGATAATACAGATAATACAGACAATAGCATAAAGTTTACTTTCCAAATACTCATATTATATAATAAATTGATTTACAATGATAAAAAATACAAAATTATTAATCCCCAATAGCCATCCAATTAATATGATAACCATAGTTAGTAGCTTGTGTTGTTCTAACAACATATCCGTTGTCTCCTCTAACATAGACCCTAAATCCTGTGGCTGTAGGCATATATATTGAAGTCGCTCCGGTAGTCATCCAATGACTACTAGTCCCTCCCATACTGGTTATATATCGAGGTGTATTTGTAAAATTACATCCACTTGTATTGATATCAATATATATTCCATTAGAAGAATAATTGACCCAACCAGACCCGGGAGCAGTACTCCCCGAACAGATTCTTTTGTAAGTCCCATTAGAAGCCTCTTGAACAGGACCTACCTCCCATGCCCCTTTACCATTGGCATCTGAAGTTAATATCTTACGATTACCCTGCGTTCCATCCACTATTTTAACCGAGCCTTGTACTTCCAGTTTTTCAATCGGCGTATGGTTCACACCAATACCAACTTTACCGTCTTTTGTAATGCGAACAACAGAAGTATATAAATGACTGTTTGTAAACACCCATCCCCCTTCATCCGATGTACTCGACCAATTATTAAACACCATATCTCTGCCTGATGCACCTGCAGTATTTTCTTGAAGTAATTGAAATCCAAAATTTGAACCTCCTCCATAATCAGATATTGACATATATCCATTAGCCGAAGAAGATTTCACAGCTCCAAATACTTCTAATTTTGAACTTGGATTGGTTACTCCTATACCAACGTTACCCTGTGTAAACACATTATCATTTATACTTGTGGGAGCAGAAGTTGTTCCAACCTTATACCAATCATCATCTGCATTAGAACCGCTATCGGTTAGCTTTACCCAAACAGTTCCGTTGTAATAATAATAACCCGGAGTTACATCCGAAACGGAAGCCGTGTTATACACCAATAGACTGGTCGCCGGAGAAGAAACAGTTGTAACGTCATTTGTTCCCGTTAAAGCTACACGCGGCAATAAAACTCCTTTATTGGACGTACTTACATCTAATGCTGCCGAAGCATCTGCCGCTGCTCCGGTAGAGTTTATTCCAATATTTTGAGAATAAGCAGATACGCCAACCAAAGATAACAGGGCACCAAATAAAATTCTTTTACTAATCATCTTTTTTTATTCAATAATTATACGATTAAGTGTAATACCAAACTCGTCTTCTACTTTCAACACATAAACACCTCTTGCTAAATTTCTTAAATCGACTTGGTAAAAATTACGATTAATATTTCTAATAACTTTTCCTGATAAATCTAATACTTGAACATTTTTCAATGTATTGTTTGAACTGATATTAATCAAACCTTTGGAAGGATTAGGAAATATAGTTAGGTTACCATTAGCATTTGTTTTAATCACCACTAATGGACTATACGAATAATTTCCGTCAAAATCGGTTTGTTTTAACCTGTAGTAATAAAGTGTATTCCCTTGAATACGATAATCATCAAAAGAATAGTGAAGCGTTGTTACTGAATTTCCTGCTCCTTCTATTGTTTTTATTTCTTGCCAATCGGTACTATTTGTACTTCTTTCCAAAGTAAAATAATCGTTATTGATTTCGGTTTCGGTTATCCACGACAAATGGTTAAACTTTCCTTCATTTTTCCCTGCAAATTCAACCAATTCTATTGGAAGCGGGTTTGCAGAGGAAGACAACGTCCAATTTTTAAAAAAATTAGTTCCTGTTTGAATCCCAGAAACCGTAAAAGTCGGATAATTATCAGTACCGGTTAGCGTTTGATAATACCAAATACCAGCTCCCTCATCCCAATATTGTCCGACCAAAGTACCGGAGGCAATAGTGTTTCCCGTTGCTGTTCTTTCATTATCATCATAAGCAAGTGTCAATGTTCCCTGTGGATTAGATGCATACCCTTGTTGATCAATTGTCCAAAAACGGTCGATAACATTAGCGGAGTTATTAGATTGTCCATTTTTTCCATACATGTTTGTAACGCCGGTTGGTTTATAATCGAAATTATTCCAAGAGTTAATTACATCGTTGTCAGTATGCGTACTAAACGTTATATATCCGTCATTACTTCCTGCGGTAGTTATATTGAGCGTAGCAGGAATTTTCACACCATTTTTAGTTGTAAAAGGAACGGTATAAGCTCCTGTATTGTTAACTATATTCCATTTGACTACATCCATTTCATTTTCAGAAACGATATTCCCGCCCGTTCCTAATGTTGTAATTGCATTTGAATTTGGATTATCAAGCACTAAATTAGCATTATTATCCAACACGACAAAGGAATTATTACTCAAGGTAACTCTCATATTCTGAGCGTAAACCATAGTTGATGAAAAGAGCAGTATTGTTATAAAATGTTTTTTCATAATTGTAAAATTAGTATTTTTTATTCTCTTACCCAAATAAAGAAATAATAAGTTCCTCCTTGAACAGAACCACATTTTTGTGTCGTGTCATCCTCCCCCCAGTCCGTACCATCTGTTTGATTACTATCCATCCCTCTGTTATCGAAATCAACCGTGAAATCATCTGTAGAATTACATGAATCTTCACCTTCTAAATAACCAATATTCCATTGATTTCCGGCTGGAAGAGTTGCTCCAGAAACAATATCTTTTCGAGCTGGTATTCCGTGCGTTGTTCCATTTCCGTTATTATCATAAAAACAAATAGAAGCATCACTTGTACTAGCGGTAAGAACAGGATACCAAGTACAGGCATAGAAAGCCAAGTCAACATCAAAGGTACTTGCACTCGCAGTAGTTTTTGCAGAAAAACGAATATCAGAGTTTGCTCCAACCACCGGATTCATTCCATCCCAAAGACCGTTATGATTATTCGTTGGTGACAAAGTTGTTAACTCACTATGATAAGGAATTGCTCTATCATCAAAAGAACCATAACTTGACGCTACTAATGTCCAACCACCTCCATCGGTCGTCATGTCGCAATAGCAATCAACGGGAGCGTTTCCTCCTGCTCCGTCGGGGTCAATGGTGTAAACACCATCGGTTGTACTTCCTGCTGCCAAGTACTCTTTACAACTTCTTCGTATAGTTACAGCAGAAATACTTGTAACACATGTAGTAGAACTTCCATTCATTGTAATGGTAAAATTATCCGTTTGTTGGGCAACGGGTGTTCCCGAACCTTGCAAAACAATTGTGTTTATACCGGTTGAACCAAACGCACCACTTGCCGAATAAGAATAACCGTTTGCCGTATTCGTTGTAATTGTATAAGGGCTCAATACATTTACAACGACATCGACGCTTAATGTATTGGATGCTCCCAGTGGATCACCCACAACAGGATTAGCCCCTAATGTAATAGAAGAACAATCCATTTCATTTTTAAGGACAGTCCCTACACACCCTGACCAATTTGTACCGTCAAAATACTGAAGGCAATTATCATCTGTATTATAAACGAATAAACCGGTTGCAGGAGCACTAATAGCATCTCTTTGTGCAGTTGTTAATCGCGGGAAAAGCACACCTTTGTCAGTTGCACTTAT
>JALTUD010000389.1 GCA_027047735.1 Flavobacteriales bacterium
TGCGTTGTTGCCGTTCTGCTCAATGCCGTAAACTCTTCCTTGCTTTTTTGGGAAACGCATAAAATATCTTCATTTTTTTATGGAGAATCTTCATTTTTCACACACGTCAGCTATTATAGTTATTATTTATTGTTTGCCATTGTTGCTCTTTATCATTTGTTTTTTCATCCTCAAAAAGAGAACTATTTGAAACGTAGTTTTACCTTGATTTTGATTGTGTTTTTCAGTATTGCTATTTTACTGGGAGCATCAAAATCAGGTCTATTAGGTTTGTTAACCGTACATTTGGGAGCTTCTGTTTATTGGGTTGTTCGACACAAAAAGTACAAACAAGGAATTATTTCCATAGCTGTTCTAATAGGTGTTATCTCTTTGACAATTAGCACTTCTTCAACAATTAAAAACAGGATTTCCGAAGTTTTTTCTTCGGTAGAACAAGCTGAACAACAACAATTAAAACCCAATAGCTCAACGGCGATACGATTAATTGCGTGGAAAGAATCAACACGGCTTATCAAAGAACGACCTTTATTCGGATATGGAACAGGAGATGTTTCGGACAGACTAACAGAAAGATACAAAAAAAAACATTACGACAATTTGGTAAATCGTCATCTAAATTCTCACAATCAATTTCTGCAAACAGCTATTGGTTCGGGAATTACAGGTTTGCTTTATTTTATTTTCTTATTAACCTACCCCATTATTCGCCTACAAAAATATAAATTCCTGTATGTCGGATTCTTAGCGATAACAGTAATTAACTTCGCTACGGAATCAATGCTGGAAACCCAAGCAGGAGTTGTATTCTTTGCTTTTTTTATCACGATTTTTTATGCCTTAACGGATTTCAAGAAACAAGAAGTTAGTCAAAAAATTTCTTGAGTTAAAATAAGCAAATTATTAAACATAAAAAAAGCAGTTGCCTCAACGAAACAACTGCTTTAAAAGTTAGTGGTGCCTCCAGGGATCGAACCAGGGACACCAGGATTTTCAGTCCTGTGCTCTACCAACTGAGCTAAGGCACCAACCTTATTTGGGTTGCAAATATAAAAGCTTTTTTTGAAACAGCAAGTGCAAAAAAACATTTTTTTGCAGATAATTTTCACAAAAACAAAACTCCCTCACCTAAAACTTACAGTAACAAATAGTTACAAACTTAAAACAAACTAACAAATCCAAAATGAATTTTTGCAGAACGTAAATACAAAGGAGAATTATTTTGACTACCCAAAGCATACGACAAGCGAAAAATTCCCGCTTTTGTTTCAAAACTTACTCCCGTTCCAAAGCTATAAGGCATATCGAAAGCATAAGATTTCGTATCGTTTCTTTCTAACACACCATAATCACTAAACAAAAAGAAATTAGCATTTTGCTCAAACAAAAAACGGTATTCAATAGTAGAAATCAAGTAGGAGGAAGCAAAAATACTCTGCTGATCAAAGCCTCGTATAGTATTTTCTCCACCAATT
>JALTUD010000390.1 GCA_027047735.1 Flavobacteriales bacterium
CATGTACACTTGGCAGAGTATAACCCAATGGAATGTATTAAAACCAATATTTTAGGAGCTGAAAATGTAATTTCCGCTTGTTTGGAAACCGATGTGGAAAGAGTGGTTGCTCTTTCAACCGATAAAGCTGCTGCCCCAATTAATTTATATGGTGCTACCAAGTTAGCCTCAGACAAATTGTTCGTAGCTGCCAATAACATTAAGGGAAATAAAGACATTCGTTTTTCCGTGGTTCGTTATGGAAATGTAATGGGTTCAAACGGTTCTGTTATTCCTTTCTTTCTAAATAAAAGAAAAGAAGGTTTTTTACCGATTACCGATAAGACAATGACACGTTTTAATATAACCTTGGAAGGTGGTGTCGATATGGTATTACATGCTTTGGAAACAGCTTGGGGTGGAGAAATATTTGTACCGAAAATACCTTCTTATAAAATAACCGATGTAGCAGAAGCTATTGCACCAAACTTAGAACATAAGGAGGTTGGGATTCGTCCGGGCGAAAAAATACATGAAGAAATGATTACTGCGTCGGATTCTTTTTACACCTATGATTTAGGGAAGTATTTTGCCATCATTCCAAGTGTGCCGAATTGGAACACGGAAGATTATGTATCCGCCTTTAAAGCGTCTCCTGTTCCAAAAGGATTTGTCTATAATTCCGGAGATAACGACGAATGGGAAACTCCCGAAACATTAAGAGAATTAATAAAAACACACGTTGACCCAACATTTACCATTGATGCCTGATTTTTCTATACCTTACGGAAGACAAAACATTGAACAAGACGATTTAGATGCTGTAACAAAGGTTCTACAAGCTGATTTTTTAACGCAAGGACCTAAGGTCAAAGAGTTTGAAGAAAAGTTCGCAGAATATGTTGGAGCAAAATATGCCGTTGCCGTTTCAAATGCGACAGCAGGTTTGCACTTGTCTAATTTGGCTTTGGGGGTAGAGAAAGGTGATAGAGTGATTACAACACCCATTACGTTTGCTGCAACTGCCAACAGCATAAAATATGCAGGAGGTGAAGTCTGGTTTGCAGACATTAATCCGGATACTTATTTGTTGGATATTGAGGCTGTGAAAAGTTTGGTAGAATCCAAACCCAAAGGTTTTTTTAAGGGAATAATCCCCGTTGATTTTGCTGGTCTTCCTGTCGATTTAGAAAAGTTTAGAGAATTGGCTGATGAACATAATTTATGGATAATCGAAGATGCTTGCCATGCACCGGGTGGTTATTTTACTGATTCCAATGGTACACAACATAGATGCGGAAATGGAAATTTTGCTGATGTAGCTGTATTTTCCTTTCATCCGGTTAAGCATATTGCTTGTGGAGAAGGAGGAATGGTAACAACCAATTCCAAAGAATTATATGATAAATTATCAAAACTTCGTACTCATGGTATCACCAAAGAAAATATGTCAAAAAACGATGGCGGTTGGTATTATGAGATGCAGGAA
>JALTUD010000391.1 GCA_027047735.1 Flavobacteriales bacterium
AATCCTTGGCAGAAAAAAGATACAATTTACGGTTTTGATAGAGAAGCTCGTGTAATGACCATTCTAAAAGACAAAGACGAGTATCTTAGAGGGAAATACGTTACCACAATAGCCGATGAGGTGATGCGAATCACCAAAGACATCAGTATGTTGGAAAAAGAGCAAAGAGATAGATTAAAATCCAATAAATAGAACCAAGCAATGAAAAACTTTTTGTTTTTACCTTTGATTGCCGTAGTTGTAATTTTTTCAAGTTGCAATTCAGTACAAAAAAATAAGCAAGAACTTCCAATTCTGGGAGAAAAAGAATTTATAGAAGGCATAGACAAAGATACCGTTTATCACACCATTCCCTTTTGGAGTTTTCAAAATCAAGACGGAGAATATATCTCAAAAGAAGATTATCAAGGCAAAGTTTATATAGCCGATTTTTTCTTCACGCATTGTCCTTCGGTTTGCCCCAAAATGTTGGAAAATATGAAGTACGCTCAACAACAATTAAAAGGAGAAGACGTGTTGTTCCTTTCCCACACCGTTGACCCCAAAGACGACACCGTAGAGCGGTTAAAATGGTACACCGAAAAAAATAATATAGACACGAAAAACTGGAATTTTGTAACCGGAGCCAAACAAGATTTATACGAATTGGGAGTGAACGGATATCTAGTCTCAAGTCAAGAAGATGCCTTGGCACCGGGAGGTTTTCTGCATTCCGAGAAATTTATTTTAGTCGATACACAAGGACGAATCAGAGGAATGTACGACGGAACACAAAAAGACCAAGTCGATAAAATGATAAACGATACCCGTTTGTTGCTAGAAGAGCATAATTAAAAATATTTGGGCGTTCCCTTTACGGCATAAAAATGTTATTGCGTCCCAACGCAAAAACATTTTAACGCCGTAAAGGTCGGGCTATCCACTATATCTTTTGCCCTCCAAAAGGAGGGAGGGCAAAAGGATGCCGTTTCTATCCCTAACGTGTGTAAAATGAGCGGTAAGAAAATGAATTTTAGTTTCTTTAAACGATGAAAAAAATCTTTGCATAGCACCCGCTATGGAAATATTTTTTGAAGAAGTATAAAGGAAATAAAAACATTTTATGGTGCTCATTTTATACAGGTTAGGGATACAATCCCTAAAGCGTATTGAATGAGGTACAAGAAAACTAAATTTCCAGTTCTTAGACGATAAACTTGTTGAAAGTTAAATCCTCAAATTCAATGAAATCATTAACTTTGGGCGAGCTTAAACTACTTCAATTGAAGTGAGCAGACAACTAAATGAAAGATTCTACAACTTATATAAACAAGCTACCTTACGTCATAGAAGACGTTAAAGACTGGCCAATCTACAAGATTAGTCAAGACAAAGAAAATTACCTCAAAGAAGTCGTTGCAAAAACCAAAAAAGAAACACTTGAACGGTTAAAAACCAATCAAGCACTACTCAACGAATTAAAAAA
>JALTUD010000392.1 GCA_027047735.1 Flavobacteriales bacterium
GAATACTAAATTCCATTTTCTTTGCACTTATTTCAACTGCGTTAGGGATAGAAGCGGCATCCTTTTGCCCTCCCTCCTTTTGGAGGGCAAAAGATATAGCGGATAGCCCGACCCCGATTTGCTAAAGAAACGTTGAGCGTGAGCGATATGTTTCTTTTGCAAATCGGGGGAACGTCCAAAGTATTATATTTGTTACTATTATGAAACAGTTGCTTTTTTTCTTCTTGTTTGTGTCGGTTGCTTGTTTTTCGCAAGGGGAAGAATGGCGTGTTTTTGTGAATGATGATGTTGTTGAACATTCTAAGGTTTTTAAGGGGATAAATCAGAAGAATTATCTGAAAGAATTGGATGTTATTCGAAAAAAAGACATATCAAACGGTTTTTTGACAGCAAATGTGGATTCGGTTGAGGTGGTGGATTCTGCAAAGATTTTGCGGGTTTATTATCATAAAGGGGAGCAATATAAATGGGCGAGGTTAAATGTATCTAACGAGGATAGGGAAATTGTTTCGGAAGTTGGCTATGCGGAAAAGGTTTTTGCAAATCGTCCTTTGTCGCCGTATCGCTTGGCTGATTTTTTTGAAAATGTATTGGTGTATTTAGAGAACTCAGGCTATCCGTTTGCTCAGTTAAAATTGGATAGTGTTGATATTGAAAATGGGAATGTTTCGGCAAAATTGATGGTGGATAAAGGGGAAAGGATTCTGATTGATACGATTTTTATAAAAACGAATAACGAAATAAATCCTGAGATTGTCTATAATTTTATTAGGATTAAACCGGGGGATGTTTATCGGCAAAATTTGATGGATGAAATAGGAAACAGAATTAAAGAAGTGCCTTATTGGTCGGCGGTTTCTCCTCCGGAATATGAATTTGTAGGGGATAGATGCCGATTGTTTTTGTATTTAAAAACGAACCCTACGAATAGTTTTAACGGCGTATTGGGGATTCAACCTGATAAAAATGGAAAGGTATCATTGACAGGAGATGTGAAAGTCAGTCTTTTGAATAGCTTTAAACGGAGTGAAAAGATTTTTTTTAACTGGAAAAAATTGCAAACCTTGACTCAATCTCTTGATGCCGGATTTGCTTATCCTTTTTTGTTGGGGACTAAAATAGGAGTTGATACTCGTTTGCATATTTATAAAAGAGATACTTCTTACGTTGATGCTAATTTTAGAGTGGGGTTGGATTATTTGTACTCGGGATTGAATAAAATGAGTGTTTTTTTTGAGAATAAAAATTCGACTTTACTGTCTGTTCAGAAGTACGAGCAAGCAACCGTTTTGCCGGAATTTGCCGATGTTACAAAGAAGAACTACGGTATTCACTCTTATTTTGAGCGTTTGGATTATCGTTTTAATCCTCGAAAAGGGTGGCGTATAAACGGTACAGTGAGCATTGGCACAAAACGAATAAAGAAAATACCTGCTTTGCCTTCTACATTATATGACGGTATAAA
>JALTUD010000393.1 GCA_027047735.1 Flavobacteriales bacterium
CATCTTTTACTTTATAATTCTTAATAGCAAAAGGTCTTGGGTCAACCATACTTGTAAAGTTACCCGAAACAAAGAAACCTAATATAGGGTCTGTTTTATTTCCTGCACTATCTTTTTTCATTAACAAAGGTCCGGAAACAACCCCTTCTAAAAGGTTATACCCATAATGATCTAAACCATACGTTTTTTGACCAAACTTATATCCTGAGGTTATATATTCAACCCCTCCAAAATACTCACGAGAAGCACCTCTTGTTGTAATGGAAATAATCCCTCCGGTTACATCCCCGTAATTAGCAGGAAGCCCCCCGGTTAATACCGCTACCTCTTGTATTGCAGATTTAGGCAAAGAAGAAGACCCACGCACTTTAATCCCATCGATATAGTAATAAGTAGCATCGCTACGAGAACCACGAACAGACTGAACATTACCATTCGCATCGGTTTGTACACCACCTACTGTTGAAGCAATAGCTCCGGCAGAACGCCCCGGCATTCTTGCCAATTCTTCACGCGTTACCGTTCCTCCTGTTGCTCCACCATCTTTATCTATCAAGGGAACTTTGTAAGCAACAACCTCAACCTCATCTAATAAATCCCCTTCTTTTAAGACAATGTTCGGTAATGGTAGCAACTTACTTCCCTTAACGATTATCCCTTCCAGTTTTTGTTTTTGATAACCAACATAACTCACTTCAATATCATATTTCCCCGGCTCAATATTGGAAATTTTGAAATGACCATCGAAATCAGTTGTTGCTCCTGTTTTCATATTCCCGTTTTGCCAAAGGGTAACATTCACAAAGGGTAAAGGCTCTCCTGCCTCATCCACAACCGTACCTTTAATAGTTCCTGTTCCTGATTGTGCGAAGGTTGCCCCTACACTTATCAACAATAAGAAAAACAATAGCGTAATTTTATTTAACATATTTATATAATTTAAATTCTTAATTCACAGTAAGTTACGTTTATCAACCGCTCGCAAAACAGCCTTTCGCAAACTTACACAAACCACAAAGAAAATAATTCTTTGTGAATATTTAACATTTTTTTCAAATAAATTCATTTCAATTTTTAAAAGTCTTGCTTTTTCTCTTTACATTACTCACAAACAAAACTATTAATTTTATTGTTTCCTTTTTAGATTTAATTAGGTTTAGGTTATTTCCCGTAAGGAAACGGTAAAGACTTCTCAAATCATACCTCTCCTAAAAAGAGTTAATGTACTGAAGAAATCCGGATAGTTTTCTTCGCGATACCGGTACTACCTTTCCGGTAGAAAGCACAGCTACGTTTCCTTCTAACCTGGAAAATTCTTTTAAATGATCTTTGACATTTATGATATGGGATTTATGCACCCTGTAAAAAACATTCGGGTCTAAATTCTGCTCGTATATTTTTATGTTTTTACTACTCAAATAGCGTTTCCCGGAAGCCAGATAAATCATCGTATAATTGTCGCTAGCCTCTAAATGCAGAATATCCTCGCTCCTCAAAATCATATATCCTTCTCTTGTGGGGATGCTGATTCTATCGAGGGCTTTGGGCTCTAATACTTCTTCTACAAAAGATTTGAGTTCTTTACTTGATCTTTGCTCCGGTGTGCCGTGAATTTTTCGCACTTTATCCACTGCGTTTTGCAATTCTTCTATACTTATCGGTTTTTCTAAATAATCAATTGCGTTGACTTTAAAAGCCTTGAGAGCAAATTCATTGTAAGCCGTTGTAAAAACTACCGAAAAATCGCGTTCGGGGAGTGATTTCAGTAAACTAAAACCATCTTCTCCCGGCATGGCTATATCCAAAAACACGACATCGGGTTTGAGTTGCTCTATTTTTGCCCGTGCATCTTCAGCACTATCGGCGATATCCAAAACGGTTACTTCCGAACAGTAATTCGTTAGTAAAAGTTCTAAGTTTTTTCCTGCGTTTTCTTCGTCATCTACTATTAAGGCTCTCATTTTCATACGCTTGTTATTTTTACATTCAACGTACATTTTTCGATAGGACGCTGAACTTATTTCTCTATAAATGTAAAGTGAAAATTTGAATTTACAGCGATTAAAGATAGGAAAAGGTCATTTTTTATTAGGAAAAGGTTTTCTGATTCGGTTTTGCGATTTTTAGTTTCCTATAATTGAGACCTAGTAGGTTTTGAAAACCTACTAGGTCTGAAAAAAGATTAGTCACACGTTAGGGATCGTATCCCTAACACGAACAAAATAGACGGTACAAAGCGTTTTTTGATTCCTTATCCATCTTCATAAAAATTTTCCATAGCTGGGGCTATGCAAAATTTTTATTCATCGTCTAAGAAACCAAAAATTCACTTTCTATCCGCCAATTTCGTTCGCGTTAGGGATAGAAGTGGCATCCTTTTGCCCTCCCTCCTTTTGGAGGGCAAAAGATATAACGGATAGCCCGACCATTACGGCGTTAAAAGTAGTGTAGTGCAACGAAACTGCTTTTTTATGCCGTAATGGGAACGCCCAAATCTACGATAAAACATAAACTCTTTAATTCACTCTAAAAGCAAACTATATCGAATTGGTTAAATCAAAAGGAAAAAGTTACCTTTGCCACGTTATGCCGAGTACAGAAAAAATTTCAGAGAAAAAAAATATGCTGTTGTTCAAGCGGGTGTTGAGCTATGTTTCTCCGTACAACAAGAAGTTTTACATTGCCTTATTCCTTACTCTTTTTTTGGCTGGAATTGCTATTTTAAGACCTGCTATTATCGGTAAATTGGTGGGAGATTTTGTGGTACATAAAAACAAGGAAGGTCTTTATTACGGGACGCTTATCGTTATCGGAATATTGATTATCGAAGCTATTGGCGGGTATTTCAGGACGTACCTTTCGCAGGAGGTCGGGCAAAATGTTATTCGTGATATTCGTAATCAGCTGTTTAGGCACATTACTCGTCTTAGACTACAATTCTTTGACACTCACCCGATTGGCATGTTGGTTACGCGTGTTATCAGCGACATTGAAACCATAGCCGATATTTTTTCACAGGGTTTTTTGACCATTATCGGTGATATTTTAACCATTATTTTTGTTCTTGGTACAATGCTTTATATCAATTGGGAACTGACCTTAATTGTAATTATTCCTATACCTATATTATTATGGGCGACTAAAATTTTTAAAGAATCCATAAAAAAAGCCTTTCAAGACGTTCGTACACAGGTATCAAAGCTCAATACGTTTGTACAGGAACATATTTCGGGCATTGTTGTGGTAAAGATATTCAACCGCGAAAAGGTAGAAGCACAAAAATTTAGAGCTATCAATAAAAAACACCGGAAAGCACATATCGATTCCGTTTGGGCGTATTCTATATTTTTTCCCGTGGTTGAAAATTTGAGTGCTTTATCCATTGCTTTACTGGTTTTTTACAGCTTATTTCAAATCAACAATCCCGAAGCTGATATACAACTCATCATTACCGACCTTACCGCTTTTATCTTGTTTGTGCATATGCTTTACCGTCCTATAAGGATGTTGGCGGATAAATTCAACACGTTACAAATGGGATTGGTGGGAGCAGAACGAGTCTTTACGCTTTTAGACCGTGAAGATTTTATTGAAGAAACTAACGAAGCATCAAGCCCCGAATCCTTTAAAGGAGCTGTACGTTTTGAAGATGTATGGTTTGCTTACAACGAACCCGAATACGTGCTTAAAGGAATTACTTTTGATGTTACCCCCGGTGAGACCGTAGCGATTGTAGGCGAAACCGGTTCGGGTAAATCCTCTTTAATCAATTTATTGGGGCGTTTTTACGATTACCAAAAAGGACATATTTATATAGACGGCAAGGACTTGAAAAAAATAAGCACTTCCACTATACGACAACAAATAGCCGTAGTCCTGCAAGACGTATTTTTATATTCGGACACCATTTTACACAACATTACCTTAGGCAACGAGAACATCACAAAGGAAGATGTAATCAAAGCCTCAAAATTGGTTGGAGCACACGAGTTTATCACCCAATTGCCCGGAGGCTACGAATTTAACGTAAAAGAAGGCGGAAGCACCTTATCGGTCGGACAAAGACAACTCATTTCATTTTTAAGAGCCTATGTTTACAATCCGAATATTTTAATACTGGACGAAGCCACCTCATCCATCGATTCAGAGTCAGAGTTTTTGATTCAGAATGCTATTGAAAAATTAACCGAAGGAAGAACTTCTTTTGTCATCGCACATCGCCTTTCCACCATAAAAAAAGCCACCAAAATCATCGTAATGGACAAAGGCGAAATCAAAGAAATCGGTTCTCACGACGAGCTAATCGCCCAAAAAGGATTTTACAAAACACTATACGATGCACAATTTAAAAAACGAATAGAAGAATGATTTGGGCGTTCCCATTACGGCATAAAAAGCAGTTTCGTTCGCACTATACTGCTTTTAACGCCGTAATGGTCGGGCTATCACTACTCACTCTTTTGGTTTGCATATATGCAACAAACCAAAAGGAGTTCAAACACGCCGTTCTATCCCTAACGCAACTATTCATAAAACCATTAAAATGATAAAAAAACAACTAAGCTACTTATTGATTTGCATCTTGCCTTTGTTCGTCAAAGGACAGCAACACGTTAACAAAATTCAAGTAGCCGATGGGCCGGAAGATTTTGTGATAGACTCTTGTTTAACATCACCACGCTTACTCATCGCTTGCGACAACCGACGAAAAGGAGAGAGAAAGGAAGGAAGCATTTGGCAATACCGGCTGAAAGATTCATTGGCAACGCCTTTTCCGATTGATTTTAAAGAATATACATCTTCATTTCATCCCTTAGGCATTTCCAATTGGGAGAAGTATCTGTTTGTAATCAATTTTGTAACGCCGAAAAAATCCGAAGTTATCCGATTTGAAATAACAGCCGATAAATTGGTATTTGACACCGTTTTCCGACACAAGCACCTTAGCTACGCTAATGATTTATTTGCACAAGGAAAAGAACGTTTTCTCATCAGCAAATACAAAACCCTCAACGGAAAACTTGTTGCTTATGACAATGGTGTTTATTCGGTATTGGATAGGGGTATAAAAATGCCGAACAGCGTTATACAATTTGGTGATTCTATTTTATTGAGTACTACTTTAAGCGGTAAAATCATCTGGTATGACGCGAGCAATAACTACAAACGAAAAACACTTTTTAAACACATTAAAGGAGCTGACAATCTCAGTGGAACACAAACACAATTACTGGTTGCTTCTCACCCTGATTTTAGAGCTTTTATAAAACATTTTCATTCCAAAGAGAATCCTTCGCCGACTTTACTATATAGCTTAAATACAATAACCCGGGAAAAGAAAATCATCTTTCAAGACTG
>JALTUD010000394.1 GCA_027047735.1 Flavobacteriales bacterium
AGCTTCTGAAATTAATAATGATTTTTTTACTATTCAACGTTCATCAGATGTAGAAGTATGGGAGGATATAGCAGAAATTGAAGGGGCTGGTAATTCGAATGAAATAATTCATTATGAAGATATAGACTATGAACCACTTTCTGGCACATCCTACTATAGACTCAAACAAACTGATTTTGACGGTTATTATTCATACTCTTCCATTCAAGTTGTATTTTTTGGAAAGAATGTAAACAACTCTCAAATTATAGCTTTTCCAAACCCAACTAAAGGTATTATTTCTTTCTCTGGTATCATCGAAAGTTTTAATATCACAGACATAATGGGTAGAGATATTTCGTATCAATTCTCTATTCTTGATAAAACCAGAAATCTTGTGAAATTAGATTTATCTAATTTACCTCCTGGTATTTACGTATTTAGAGCCAATAATAATGCCTCATGCAAATTTGTTGTCGAATAAATTCTTTAATTGCCCGGAATAAAGTTCGTTAACTTTTATACGTATAATAACTATTTTTAAAAAATTCTTATTAATACCAAGTAAAAATCAAGCCACACTAGGCATTTCACAACTTCCGTTATCTCTAATTCGTTGCATTTTCAGTTTATTCAATTGTTCGTTCATTTTAGACTTGTTGATACTGAAAGCTTCAAATCCGTCAACGCCTTTTAGTTCTTCTAAAAATTCATTGGTTACGTTTACTTTGCTCTTTCTGGATATTAAGGATACTCCTGTCAACTCTTTAAAGTCCATTAATTCAATGTAAACCGATTTGGTTCCTTCGTATTTGGTAAATAATTGTTCCAATTCAACAACCGTATTGCTTGTAACTCTTTCGGAATCGAATCTGAGATAGATTTTCTTCAACTGTTTCTCCCTTATATTTTCCAAGAGTTCAATATACTGAACATTGAACTCTTTTTGCTTCCCGTCCGGATTCCATGCTTTACGTTTTAATTGAATTGAACCTCTAATATACAGAAAACTACCCGGAACAATAAAGTGCATATTTTTAAGATATAACTCCCCAAAAAGACGAACATCAAAACTTCCGTCTTTATCCTGCATATTGAGAACACCGTATTTGTTTCCTTTTCGGCTCTCTAAATTCAGAGCGTCAACAGCCATTGCTCCAAAACCGAATTCTTTATTCGGTAAATCATTGATGCGTTCACTTAATGTTTTTAAATCAATATCACAAAAATGTTCAAGCTCCAGCTTATAATCATCAAGCGGGTGTCCGGTAATATAAATTCCAACAACTTCTTTTTCTTTTTTTAGTTTCTCAAAAGCTGTCCATTCTTCGCATACTATAATTTTAGGTTCAGGCAAATCAACATCATCTCCTTCCAGCATATCAAACATACTGACTTGAGCAGAGTTTTTACCATTTTGATAGGCAGCACCATATTTTAGAGCATTTTCTATGAGTGTTCTCCCTTTATCGTCCTGAGCAAAATATTGAGCTCGATGCAAATTAAAACAATCTAAACCTCCTCCCATTGCTAAACTCTCTAACACACGTTTGTTACAATCTTTTAAAGAGACTCTTCTTACCATATCAAATACCGAAACAAAAGCTCCTTCTTTTTTTCGCTCTGCTACTATTGATTGCACCGGTCCCTCTCCTACCCCTTTCATTCCTCCCATTCCAAATCTAATCTCTCCTTTAGGATTAACGGCAAACTTGTAAAAACTCTCATTTACGTCGGGTCCTAATACTTTGAGTCCCATTCGCTGACATTCTTCCATAAAAAACGATACGGTTTTAATATCGTTCATATTGTTACTCAATACAGCTGCCATATATTCCGCAGGATAGTGAGCTTTTAAATAAGCCGTTTGATAAGCTATCCAAGCATAGCAAGTTGAATGGGATTTGTTAAACGCATAAGAAGCAAAGGCTTCCCAATCTGTCCAAATTTTTTCCAAAGCTTTTTCGGGATGGCCGTTTTTCATCGCTTGTTGGATAAATTTCGGTTTCATTTTAGCCAAGACCGCTATCTGCTTTTTCCCCATAGCTTTACGCAAGACATCGGCTTCCCCTTTGGTGAAATCAGCCAATAGTTGCGACAACAACATTACCTGCTCTTGATACACCGTAATACCATACGTTTCCTTTAGGTATTTTTCCATTATCGGAATATCATATTGGATTTCTTCCTCACCGTGCTTTCTACGGATAAACGAAGGAATGTATTCCAATGGCCCCGGTCGATAAAGAGCATTCATCGCAATCAAATCTGAAAAAACAGTTGGTTTCAGTTCTTTCAAATATTTCTGCATTCCCGGTGATTCATACTGAAACACACCTACGGTTTCGCCTCGTTGAAACAACTTATAAGTTTCTTCATCATCTATCGGAATAGCTTCTATATCGATCTCTATTCCATGTCGAGCTTTTACTATTTTTAGCGTATCCTTAATTAAGGTCAAGGTCTTTAAGCCCAAGAAATCCATTTTAAGAAGTCCCGCACTCTCCACTACTGAGTTATCAAATTGCGTACTCCACATTTCGGAATCCTTGGCAAGTGCCACGGGTACGTGTTCTCTAATGTCGCTTGGTGTAATAATAACGCCACAGGCATGTATTCCCGTTGAACGCATAGAGCCTTCTATCACTTTTGCTTGACGAATTACCTCCCCTTCTAAGTTCTTTTTGTTGAGCAAGGACTTTAATTCCTCCGCCATTGTCATTTGCTCGGGGGATAATTTCTCAGCTAGTTTCTCTTCGGACATCGAGAACAGCTTGTTCAACTTCATATCGGGAACTAACTGCGACAAACGGTTGGTTTCGGGAATTGGTAAATCCAATGCTCTCCCTGCATCTCTTATCGAAGACTTTGCCGCCATCGTTCCATACGTAATAATTTGAGCAACTTGACTGGAACCGTATTTATCAATCACATATTGAATAACCCGTCCTCTTCCTTCATCGTCGAAATCAATATCTATATCGGGCATGGATACCCTTTCAGGGTTCAAAAAACGCTCAAAAAGCAAATCATACTTTATGGGGTCAATGTTGGTTATTTTTGTACAATAAGCGACAACAGAACCGGCTGCCGATCCCCTTCCGGGTCCTACGGAAACACCCATTTCTCTGGCAGCCCTGATAAAATCTTCTACAATTAAGAAATACCCCGGATAACCTGTCTTACGGATAACATCCAACTCAAAATCAATACGTTCACGAATCTCAGGTGTTATTTCACCATAGCGTTCTTTTGCACCCTCGTAAGTTATATGACGCAGATAATTATTTTCTCCTATTTTTAACGATGGGTCTTCTTTATCGCGTGGGTCTTGCAATTCTTCGGGAATATCAAACGCCGGTAATAACACATCACTCGCCAAACCGTAAGGTTCGCACTTGTCCACAATTTCCTGTACCGTTTCTATTGCTTCGGGCAAGTCTATAAAGAGCTCTTTCATCTCTTCTTGCGACTTAAAATAAAATTCATCATTCGGAAAACCGAACCTAAACCCCCGTCCTCGTCCAATCGGGGTAGATTTTCGTTCTCCATCCCTAATGCAAAGTAAGATATCGTGTGCTTCTGCATCAAATTTATTGACGTAATAAGTGTCGTTGGCTGCAAAATATTTTACATTGTATTTTTTAGCAAACTTTAGCAAAGTATCATTGACTAATTTTTCTTCCTCTAATCCATGACGGTTCAACTCTATATAAAAATCATCTCCAAAAGTTTCTTTCCACCATATAAAGGCTTCTTCCGCTTGCTTTTCACCCACATTTAAAATCAACTGAGGAATTTCTCCTTGTAAACCTCCGGTTGTAGCAATTACATCTTCTTTAAATTCTAAGATTTTATTTTTATCGACTCTGGGAACATAGTAAAAACCTTCCACATGCCCGGCTGAGGATAGTTTTGCTAAATTTTTATATCCTTTTTTATTTTTTGCTAATAAAGGTACTCTATACCCTACGTCCTTAACCGTTTTATTGGTCATGTCCTTACAGACGTTAAAATCAGAGCCTATAATGGGAAGAATTTTTTGTTGTTTCAATTCTCCCAATTTTTCCTCAAAATGTAGGACTTCTTCAGGCTCCAAAGGGATGGTTTTCTTCAAACCGTTTTCCTCTTCAATTTCTTTTACGCCTGTTTTTAATTGTTCTTCTATTTCTTTGATTTTTCCATCTATTCCTCCGTTATGTTTTTGAGCAGCTAGTACAAAATGAAAAGCCGCCATCATATTCCCTATATCAGTCAAAGCTACAGCCGGCATATTATTCTTAACAGCTGCATCTATCAAGTCATTTACGGAAGTTGTTGCTTGAAGTATGGTAAATTGTGTATGATTATGCAAATGAGAAAAACGAACGTTCTTCAGACGTTCTCTATTTTTAGCAATATCAACCGTAAGTTCTCCGCCATCTGCTTTCGTCTTTTGACGACGGATTTTTTCGCTTTCTTCCTTTAAGTTTAAGTGTTTTAGTCCAATCCCTTTTATTTGCGTAGGATTTTCTTTTGCAAAACGTCCAAAATATTCAGGTTCAACACCTAACTCATCTGCTGAATAATTTTTTGTACGAAGTAATTCCAAAAAACAACGTGTAGTTGCTTCCACATCGGCGGTTGCATTATGAGCTTCACCAAAAGGTTCGTTAAATAGATATTCGTGTAATTCCGTTAGAGTCGGCAACTTAAATTTACCACCTCTACCTCCCGGAATCTGACAAAGAGATGCGGTAGCCTCTGTACACGTATCTAATACGGGTAATTCTTGCAATGGATTTTCCACTCCCTTTCGGTAGAACTCACTGCCCATGACTTTTACATCAAAACCAACATTTTGACCAACAACAAACTTCGTCTGTCCCAATACACGATTGAACTCTTGCAAAACGAAATCCAACGATTCTCCTTTTTCAAGAGCCAAGTCGGTAGAAATCCCATGAATTTTTTCTGCTTGAAACGGAATATCAAATCCTTCGGGCTTAATTAAATAATCTTTTGCCTCAATCAAACGCCCCATATCATCGTGCAATTGCCAAGCTATTTGAATCGCTCTCGGCCAATTGTCCGTATCGGTAATCGGGGCTTTAAAGTCTCTTGGAAGACCTGTGGTTTCCGTATCAAAAATTAAATACATGTTATCTATTTTTAGGGAATAGGGTTAAATTTGCAGGTAAACAAACCTTCTTAATATTGAACTTGTTTCATATTCAAATGCTATTCATCACTTCCTGCCTTTTGAATAGGTTTTCTTACCGTATCAAAAATATCTTTCGATACATCTACACGAAACCACGAACTAAACATTTTATAACTTCTATTTTGTGGCCATTCTTTTTTATTTTCACTCCATTCTTCTAATAACAAC
>JALTUD010000395.1 GCA_027047735.1 Flavobacteriales bacterium
CTCCGTTTAACCGGTCTATGGTATGTATTCCAAAACCGATGTCCCCGTTCAGTAAAATTGTAGGGTTGTCTTTCAGCTTATAGTTTTTTCCTGTCCCTACGGTAGCAAAAACCCTTTCTTTTTGCGTTTTGTTTACTGTGCCGTTAATCGGATATACTTTAATATTGAAAATAGAAGGCGTTACATTATCCGGAATATCAAAATGGAACAACAGGGGATTAACGGGGTTTTCGGACTCTGTTTCTCTAATTTCAAAATGCAGATGAGGAGCAGAAGAACTACCCGAATTTCCTGAAAAAGCGATGATTTCTCCTCTACTTACGGGAAGTTCTTCGGGAGACAGGTTAATATCGATGGTTTCAGTTTCTTTTTCAAACTGTTTTTTTCTGAGGTATTGTTCTATCTTTTTGGGAAAATTTCTCAGATGAGCATAAACAGAAGTATAGCCATTGGGATGTGTTACATAAATAGCTTTACCGTAGCCCCAGTGAGAAATATTAATACGAGAAACATACCCCGAATCAATTGCGTAAACACGATAACCTTCTTTGTGATTCGTCTTTATATCCAGTCCGGTGTGAAAGTGATTGCTTCTTAATTCCGCGAAATTTCCTGCTAAGATAAGTGGAATATTCAATGGTGCTCTAAAGTGGGTTTGATTGTAGGGTACTTGAGCGGTGAAAAACTGAGGAATTAAAATAAGTAGAAGTAGTAATTTGATTATAGTTGGGTTCATTGTCGTTTTGTTTTATTGAAGGAGAGTCAATAAAACAAAAGTAAAGGTCTAAAACTGTTAAATGAAAAATGAAAAGAAATAGATACCAACAAATCAGCGTTAGAATCTCTTAATTTTAGTCAAAAAAAATACCGCCCTTAAGGCGGTATTTCGTTTGTATTCCAAAAATTGAATTATTTTAATACACATTTAGTTTCTGAAGTATTTCCCATTCCATCAGTTACTTTGGCTTTGCTTCCTGACTCACAAGAATCTTTTGCTTTTTTCTTACTGTCTTTAATGGTTGTAGTTGTTTTTGATTCAGCTTTGTTCCCTGTGTCATCTGTTACTGTAGCTGTACATTCGCAAGTGTACTCTTTTTTACAAGAAGTAGCTCCAATCATTGCCAAAACGCCAAATGCGATAAATAACTTTTTCATAATAAAATTGTTTTAATTTGTTAATATGACAGCTAAGATAGTTTTATTATCGATTTTAACAAATAAAATTTGTCTTTTTTTTATTCGTGAGTTAAAGTAGATGTTTTTCTTCATCATCTAAAGAAACTAAAACTCATTTTCTTAGCACTCATTTCACACACGTTAGGGATTGTATCCCTAACACAGTTAATCTAAGCACAATAAAATGTTTTTAGTATCCTTATACTTCTTCATATTTTATTTCCATAGCGGGTGCTATGTAAAGAAAATATTCATCGTCTAAGAATACTAAATTCCATTT
>JALTUD010000396.1 GCA_027047735.1 Flavobacteriales bacterium
GCGTTTGTTAAAAGAAAAAGAATCCGAAAATGCTGAGCTGAATGAGAAGTATCGCGTTTTGAAAATGGCAAAATCTTTAGAAGGTGCATCAGGAGAAAATCGTGAGGTAAAACTAAAGATTAACGAGATGGTTAGAGAAATAGACAAGTGCATAGCACTGTTGAATAGATAAAGGAAATTGCAAAATGAGTACGCTTTCGATAAAGGTAAACATAGCAGGTAGAACGTATCCGCTTACGATAAATCGTGAGGAAGAGGAAGCGATTCGCAAAGCTGCACTTGCAATTAATAAAAACATAGAAGAGTTAAAAGCTAATTATGCTGTGCGAGATGCACAAGATTTGTTGGCTATGACGGCTCTTCAATTTACGACAGAATTGCAAAAAGAAACCAAATCGGTGGAGCATGAGCAATTGTTGTCGGATTTAAAGGACTTGGATAGTCGTTTAAGTGTGTTTTTAAAGAAATCTTCTAAGCCTTCTTAAATAAGTTGTTGAATCAGCTTTAAGTTCCGTTTTCATTTTTTTGGAAGTAATTATAATTATATAAACATCGTTCAAGGCTTTTGCTTTGAAGAATAAAACAAAGAAAATGAACATAGTAATCGGATTGGTTATAGGATTGATAGTAGGTATTGGAGTTGCCTATTTTTTCCTGAGTAAAGGCATAAATGCAAAAAAAGATATTTTATTGAAAGAGGCTGAATTGGAAGCCGATGCCATTAAAAAAGAAAAAATATTACAAGCGAAAGAGAAGTTTCTTTCTTTGAAAGAAGAACACGAAAAGATGGTGAATAACCGTAATCGTAAATTACAGGAAAGAGAAAATAAATTCAACCAAAAAGACAAAACGCTTAACCGAAAGATTGAAGAGTACAACCGAAAAGATAAAGAGACAACACGCTTGAAAGAACAGTTGGCTCGTCAAGTGGAAATCTTTGAGCTTAAACAAGAGGAACTTGAAAAGATACATGCTAAACAGGTTCAAGAGCTTGAAAAATTGAGTGGTTATACGAAAGAAGAGGCAAAAGAACACTTGGTGCAAGCTCTAAAAGATGAAGCCAGAACTGAAGCGATGGCTTATATTCAAGAAATTCAAGAAGAAGCAAAATTAAATGCTACAAGAGAGGCTAAAAAAATAGTGATTCAATCCATTCAACGTGTAGCAACTGAAAAAGCCGTAGAAAATTCAGTGTCGGTTTTCAATATTGATAGCGACGAGATGAAGGGCAGAATCATTGGTAGAGAAGGTAGAAACATTAGAGCAATGGAAGCGGCAACCGGCGTTGAGGTTATTGTAGATGATACTCCGGGAGCTATTATGTTATCGTGCTTTGACCCGGTGCGTAGAGAAATAGCTCGTTTGTCTTTGCATCAGTTAGTTGCCGACGGTAGAATACATCCTGCCAGAATTGAAGAAGTCGTTGCTAAGACAAAAAAATCATTGAACGAAGAAATTATAGAAACGGGAAAACGAACTTGTATTGATTTAGGTATTCATGGCTTACATCCGGAGTTAATAAAAATGGTCGGTCGTATGAAGTATCGTTCTTCTTACGGACAAAACTTGTTGCAACACTCAAGAGAAGTGGCAAATTTATGTGCTACTATGGCATCAGAGTTAGGTTTAAATCCTAAAGTGGCTAAACGAGCCGGATTATTACACGATATAGGTAAAGTGCCGGAAAATGAACCGGAATTGCCTCACGCTATTTTGGGAATGAAAATGGCTGAAAAATACGGGGAAAAACCGGATATCTGTAATGCGATTGGAGCTCACCACGATGAGATAGAAATGACAACCTTAATTTCACCGATTGTACAAGTATGTGATGCGATTTCAGGAGCAAGACCGGGAGCAAGAAGAGAGGTTGTAGAATCGTACATACAGCGAATTAAAGATTTGGAGAATGTAGCCTTAACCAAAGATGGAGTTACCAAAGCTTACGCAATTCAAGCAGGAAGAGAACTCAGAGTTATCGTTGAAAGTGAAAAAGTATCTGATAAAAGAGCTGATGAACTTTCATTTGAAATCTCTCATCAAATTCAGACAGAAATGACTTATCCAGGACAAGTGAAAGTTACCGTAATTAGAGAAAAACGTTCGGTTGCTTACGCAAAATAAAATGCGGATAATATTAAGAAACAAATAACAGCAATTTATATGCTTGAAAACAAAAAAGTATTGGTAACGGGAGGAGCCGGTTTTATTGGGTCTAATATTACGGAAAGACTACTGTCACAAGGGAATGCAGTAATTTGTTTGGATAATTTTTCTACGGGGAAAAGAGAAAATATCGCTACGTTTCTTAATCATCCGAATTACACATTGATAGAGGGAGATATTAGAGATTTGGAAGTCTGCAATCAAGCAGTTAAAGAAGTGGATGTTATTCTTCACCAAGCGGCACTTGGTTCTGTTCCTCGTTCGATTAAAGATCCGATAACAACAAACAGCGTTAACATTACAGGGTTTTTGAATATGCTGGTTGCAGCAAAAGATAACGGAATTAAGCGTTTTGTTTACGCGGCAAGCTCATCTACTTATGGAGACTCTATGCAATTGCCAAAGGTAGAAGAAAACATCGGTAGCCCTTTGTCGCCTTATGCCGTTACAAAATATGTAAATGAGTTGTATGCAAAAGTTTTTTCATCGTTGTATGGTTTAGAAACCATAGGCTTGCGTTATTTTAATGTGTACGGAAGAAGACAAGATGCCGAAGGAGCATATGCTGCTGCAATTCCAAAATTCATAAAAGCATATATGAATTATGAAGCTCCGACTATACATGGAGATGGTACACAAACACGAGATTTTACGTATATCGACAACGTAATCCAAGCAAATGAATTAGCCGCGACAACCACAAACAAAGACGCTCTTAATAAAGTGTACAATGTAGCTTGCGGAGAAGAAACCGTATTGATTGATTTGTTGGATAAAATAAAAGAACTTTTAGTTCGTTTTGATGCGAAAATAAAAAATGTTTCGCCAATTCATATTCCCGAAAGACAAGGAGATGTCCGGTATTCGCTGGCATCGATAGAAAAAGCAAAAAGATACCTAGGCTATCGGCCCTCGCATACGTTTAACCAAGGGTTGGAGGAAGCGATAGAATGGTATTGGAATAACTTGTAATGAAACAATAGCTGCATGAACGTAACCGAAAACTCTTATGTAAAACGAATTTTTGTTTTGTTTTCGGGGAATGTTTTCGCTCAAGTTATCCCTTTTATTTTAGCTCCGATTATAACACGAATCTACACGCCGGAGCAAATGGGAGTACAAGGAAATTTTATTGCTTTGGTTACGCTTTTGGGAGTTGTTGCAAACGGGAGGTATGAATTATCGGTTGTCTTGCCTAAAGACGATAAAAAAGCCTTTAATTTATTGATTCTTTCAGTTAAAATAACTCTGCTGATAGTTTTTCTTTCAGCATCTTTGCTGTTTTTTAAGGAAGATATTGCCGGTTATTACAATACAACATTATTGTCGCCGTTTTTGATTTATGTACCCTTTGGTGTTTTACTTTTTTCATTGCACAATATCTTTATACAATGGTTGGTTAGAAAGGAGTTCTACCGAAAAATATCATTGGTGAAAATAGTATTATCCGTTGTAACCAATCTAAGTCTTATATACCTGGGATGGTTACATTACGGAGTTGACGGATTGATAGGAGGCTTTCTGTTAGGGTTTTTAATCTCTGTTCTTCTTCTCTTTTTTTATATATCTAAAACCATAAAAACAAAATGGTATAACGCTAATCTCGAAAAAGAAATGATGCGTAAATACAAGGACTTCCCTTTAATCAACAGTTTACATGCTTTTAGTGATTTATTGTTTTCGGAATTTATCATACTAAGTATTCTAACGCATCAGTTTGGAGTAGTAACAGCCGGTATTTACGTGATAATGATAAAGTATTTAAAAGCTCCTTCACGATTTATAAGCAATGCAATCGGGCAAGTTTTTTATAAAGAATCATCCGTATTAAAAGCACAAGGCAAAGCTATGTATCCAATCATGAAAAAATCCATACAACTTAGTTTATGGGTAGCTGTGCCAATGCTCATCATTGTCTTGTTGGCGGGCGAAAGTCTTTTTGCTTGGTATTTGGGAGAAGAATGGAGGGAAGTCGGAGTTTTTGCCAAAATTATGATACTTCCCATCTTTCTTAATTTTCTAACCTCTCCCATATCATCTTTGCCTTTGGTTTTTCAACAACAAAAAAAATCATTATTGGTAAATCTGTCCGGGATGACGATAAGTGCAGGTTTATTTGCAATAGGAGCAGTATATTTTGATAATATTTATACAGCTTTAGCAATGTTTGCTTTTGCCCAAAGTACGCTGATACTTTATCTGTTGTATTGGTACGCTACACTTTCAAAAAATTACTCAACCTATGAATGAACTGTGGTTAACCGATATAATCAAAGCCGTACGACAAGCAGGTAATCAAATAATGGAAATATATCATTCGGACTATTCCATTCGTACAAAAGACGATAATTCACCCGTAACCGATGCCGATTTCGCATCAAATTCTATCCTTACGAAAAGCTTAGCTAAAACACATATACCCGTAATAAGCGAAGAAGAAAATACAGTACCGTATTCGATAAGAAAAAACTATAAAAAAGTCTGGCTTCTCGATCCCTTAGACGGCACAAAAGAGTTCATAGGAAAGCACGATGATTTCGCCATAAATATAGCACTTATAAAAGACCATCAATCGGTCTTCGGGTTAATATACCTCCCCGTCAATAAAGAAATATATTACGCGACCAAAGGACAAGGAGCCTATCTAATAACCCGAGAGGGCGAAAAGAAAAAACTGCCCTTTGCAGAAAGAAAATCAAAAGAGTATATCTTCCTGAAAAGTCGTTCACACCCCGACAAACAATTAGAAAAATACATTAACAATCTAGCAAGAAAAAAAGATAAAATAAATGTAAAAATAGTCGGAAGTTCCATTAAATTTTGCGAGATAGCAAAGGGAACAGCCGACGAATACACGCGTTTCAATGCAACGATGGAGTGGGATACCGCCGCAGGACAAATCATTATAGAAGAAGCAGGTAAAACATTCATCGACCATCAAACCAATGCTCCTATGAGATATAATCGAGAAAATCTAAAAAACGGAGGGTTTACCATTCGTTAAAATGCTTAGGGCGTTCCCATTACGGCATAAAAAAGCAGTTTTGTTGCACTCCACTACTTTTTAACGCCGTAATGGTCGGGCTATCACTACTCACTCTTTTTGCCCTCAAAAGGAGGAGGGCAAAAAGGAGTTCAAACACGCCGTTCTATCCCTAACGCAGTTGAAATA
>JALTUD010000397.1 GCA_027047735.1 Flavobacteriales bacterium
CTACAAAGTTCAAAAAGAAAAACGTATCGGAATGTACGCAACACTCACCAAAAGACAACCCGAATTAGGTGATAACTTCGAGATTTCATTTACTATTGACAGTCAAGTTCAAATGATAGACTTAGAGAATGAACGAGCAAATCTATTGTCTTTCCTTAGAAAAGAACTCAACAACTACGGAATTTCTCTAGCCATAAAAGTAACTGAACACGAAGAAAGCGGAACGCAGTATTTGAGTGGTAAAGATCGATTTTTGCAAATGGCTGATAAAAATGAACATCTTCATACACTAAAAAATAACCTAGGTTTAGATATTGAATACTAAATCAAATCCTCTATGAAAAACATTAAAAAAGTATTTCCGTTTATTGTTGTTTTATTTTTGATTGTACTAATAGTACTTGGCTATCAATTCACTCAACGAAAAAATAAATTTGCTCCCGGTAAAATAGTTCCCGTAAATGCCCAAGTTGTTTTATACACTTCTCCACACTCCATAGCTCTGGACTTTTATCATTTACTCCGACACAACCCTACTCTTTTGGATTCAATCGTTGACACCAAAATTGACCTCAAAGAAATACAAAAAAATGCTAAAGGAAATGGAATCAATCCACTTGAGGATATCATTCTTTATCAATACAAAGACAATGACGAACCCGTCATTGGAATAATTTTGGATATTTTTAACCCTGAACAATTCTACAATTTCATCTCACCAAAAGGCTATATGCTAACCGAATATAAAGGAGGAAGAATATTGCAGTTTCCCAACGGAAGCACAATATTGGAACAAGGAAAAAAAACAGTACTTCTAAAATACTTAAATCCCGATGCTAAATTTAACGAGGAAAACGCACAACAACAATTTGATATTATTTTTTCATCTCCAAAAAGATTGGTTGACATTTCTCCTAATTTCAATGAATTTATTAATGCTCCGAAACACATTGGTATGTGGGTGAGCAAAAACAATAAAGAACTCACCGAAATAGGAGATGTATTTCATATTCTCAATAATTTCGGAGACAAAGCTGTAAACCTTACGGCAAAGAAAAAAAATATTGAAATTAATGCTTCTTTAGAACTGCTTAACCAAAACTTTTTTGTACAGACCAACAAAAAAACCGTAAAATTGTCAACCCATGAAATTGCAAAACTAAGTCTGACAACTCACCCCAAATACGCCTATAATATAATTGCTCAAAGCCTTCCTTCTTCACTTGATTTTATTGAAAAGTATTTCTCCGGAGAAATTTGTTTAGCTTTTATCGGGTACAGAACAACTCCCGTTTATACAACAAAAGTTGTAGAAAAAATAGATTCTAAAACCTTCCATACCGTAAAAGCCTTAGATACTGTAGAATTTAGCCCCTTAATAAACGTACCGGAATTAATGAGCGTAGCTAAAATAGTTCACCCAAATAAACTTATCGAAGAACTGAAACAAGATACTTCAGTTATACAAGAAAACAACTACTTTAAAATTCATCATCCTATTTTTATTAATGATTTCTTATATTTAAAAGTAACCGGTAAGCACCTTTTTATAGGTACTTGCCCTAAGTTCAATGACATATTGCCTGAATTTACAACCTTTAGTTTTTGTTATCACGTCCATAAATCCATTGCAAAATATCCACCTAAAAATGCCGTGCAAAAAATGGGATTATTAGCCCTTCCGGAAGTTCCGATTTCTGCAATTAACATCTATTACGATACCATAACCCCTACTTCTTTACACCTTAAAGGCGATATTAATTTCACACAAAATAAACACCATTCCATTCTGCAATTGACAGGTGAAATTTTAAAGTACAGAGGATTATTAAAAGGTTTTTTCTAATTATCTATCTCAGTCTATTTCAAATCAACATTAAATGAAAATATACTTAAATAAACTTCGTCAGGAAAAATCAATCTTTTGGTTTTGGGTTGATGTATTCATGATTATTTTAGTCATTGTCAATCTACTTTGGATGGGATTTGACATGGCTTTCAGTACAAAAATATTCCGAGAGATTATATACAATATCAACGAACCTTTTTTTGTTTACTATTACGAAAATATTCATCCTAACTTTTTATTTTACGATTTATTTTTCGTTTCCGTTTTTATTACCGAATTTGTCCTTAGATGGTGGCACGATAGCCATAAAAAACACTATGTAGATTGGCATGCTTACCCAATATATCATTGGTACGATATTATTGGATGTATTCCATTACAAGCCTTTCGTTTTTTAAGACTTATAAGAATTTTTTCATTGGTTATTCGCCTACATAAAAAAGGCGTTATTGATATTCGTGAATGGTGGTCTTACAAATTATCAATGAAATATTATTCGATTTTTGTGGAAGAGGTATCCGACCGCGTTACGGTAAATATCATTTCCGGAGCACAAGAAGAAATCAAAGAAGGAGCTCCGATGATAAATAAAATTGTTACGGAAGTTGTTCAGCCACAACAAGAAGTACTCTCAAAATGGGCGTCTGAAAGAATTAAATACGCCTCAACTAAAGTATATAATGACAAAAGAAATGATATAAGAAATTATGTTGCATCAGCCGTAAAAGAGGCTGTAGAACACAACAAAGAAATATCCGATTTAGAAAAAATACCGGTCATCGGTAAACAAATAGCCAAAACTCTTGAAAGTTCAATCGGCGACATTACATACAACGTTATAGAAAAAACCATGATAGACTTAGCTACTGAAGACACCAGTGCTATAATCGAGGAAATTATTGAAGTCAGTCTTGAAACAATAACCCACCCTTCGGATGCTGTAGAATTTGAAGAAGCAACCAAGGAAATGGCTATACAAACATTGGAAATCGTAAAAGAACAAGTCAAAGTAAAACGGTGGAAATCAAAATAATTTTTTACAATAAAAATGATGCAAGTCATTTTTATTGTAAAAAATTATAAAATATAAAGTGATTTTAATATATTACAGGTCTAAAACTCTCACGACTATGGCCTTTAATAAAAAAAATCCGATTGACCCAATTGTTGTTCGTCCGCGTTTCAAACTATATTCAGCACTAAAAGAACAAGAAGTCATCGACCATATCCTAAAAAAAATAGAAGACGACCCGACAGTTACAGGAAAAATAAGACACAACAAAATTGACATCTCCGCACCCAAAAAAGAGCTACATTACTGGTCGCCGGAGTTACACATAAACATAGAAAAAAGCGAATTTAAAGACGGAACTTGCCTAAATTGTATGTTAGGGCCTCAACATAATGTATGGGCTACATTTGTCGCTATATACACACTTATCGGACTCATCACTTTTTTCGGCGGAATGTTTGCTTTGGTTAAACTACAATTAGGAACAGTTTCTAATTGGCTATTACTTTTTCCCATTGCATTATTGTTAGTCGCAGGAGTTTACTTAATTTCGTACTTAGGTAAGAAAAAAGGACATCCGCAATCAATACACTTACTTAAATTCCTATATAAATCAATTGACGATGCGGAAATAATACGAAGATAATATGATTTGGGAAAGTTACATAAAGGGATATAAGACCTATTTAAAACTAGAAAAAAACCTTTCTCAAAACACCATAGAAAGCTACGGAAACGATATTGATAAACTCAAACAATATTTTACGTCAATCGCATACCAAACAAAATCTCCGGACAACATTACTTATGAAGACTTCCAAGAATTTTTAAGCTGGATAAGCACCATCGGTCTCGGAGCAAGAACACAAGCTAGACTAATCTCCGGAATAAAATCATTCTACCAATACCTCACGGAAGAAAACATCATTACACAAAGTCCGGCCTCACTCATCGAAACACCAAAAATCGGCAGAAAACTACCCGACACACTATCCGTTGAAGAAATTGACACTATCATCAACAGCATAGACCGAAGCACTCCGGAAGGAGAACGAAACGTTGCTATATTTGAAGTTTTATACGGAAGCGGACTCCGCGTAAGCGAACTAACGAACCTTAAACTTTCCGATATTTATTGGGAAGACGAACTATTAAAAGTAACAGGGAAAGGCAACAAACAACGCTACACACCAATTAGTCCGAAAGCGATAAAACACTTAAAAATATACATCAACGAGGTAAGAAATCATCAAAAAATTCAGTCCGGATTTGAAGATTTTACTTTTCTAAACAGAAGAGGAAAATCCCTTACTCGCGTAATGATTTTTACCATCGTAAAACAACAAACCTTAAAATCCGGAATTACTAAAAATGTATCCCCTCATACATTCAGACATTCTTTTGCCACACATTTGGTAGAACGAGGAGCAGACTTACGTGCTGTACAAGATTTACTGGGTCACGAATCCATCACCACAACGGAAATTTACACACATCTCGACCGCACTTACCTTAAACAAATACTGACAGACTATCATCCATGGGCAAATAAATTGTAGCAAAAACCAACATTTTGTCCACTTTTTTAAATACCTTTGCATTTCGCACAATATTTGCGTCGCAATTCTATGCAAATATCAATCAACAATAATGGGGGCGATTTTGGCTTTGACAGCGAGAGTAACATTATTGTAAGCATGTGGAGTGTCGTGAATGTAACTCCTAAATCATTATTCACAATCTCTTAATTGGAGAAAACAACTACGCGCTTGCTGCCTAATCACAGGATGTGATTCGGCTTAATCCCACACAAGGTGTTGGGACAAGCACCCTGAGTATAGCTACCCGTTCATCGGCTGTACTTATATGGGTTCGTTGGTATGAACTGGCGTAAACAGTACCTTTATGTTTACGTGAGATAATAAAGGATAAGCGTTAGACAGGTTGCTTTTTACCGGTCTAACGTCGAAAATCAATAAAAAGATAAACATGTAGAAAGCAATAGTGCACCTTGTTTGGACGAGGGTTCGACTCCCTCCGCCTCCACAAACAGTTTTCAGTATAAGAGCGTGGAATAGGCACTTAAAAATTTAGAAAGCATCGAATATATTCGGTATTTTTATTTTTTTAGGGCGTTCCCCCAAAACACAAAAAGCACATACCCTATCGGGATACGTGCTTTTTGTATTTTGGGGTCGGGCTATCCGCTATATCTTTTGGTTTGCATAAAGCAAACAAACCAAAAGGATGCCGCTCCTATCCCTAACGCGTGTAAAATCGGCGGATAGAAAGTGAATTTTTGGTTTCTTAGACAATGAATAAAAATTTTGCATAGCACCCGCTATGGAAAATTTTTATGAAGACGGATAAGGAATCAAAAAACGCTTTATAGCGTCTATTTTGCTCGTGTTAGGGATACAATCCCTAACGCGTGTTGAATGAAGTGCAAGAAAGTGAATTTTAGTTTCTTTAGAC
>JALTUD010000398.1 GCA_027047735.1 Flavobacteriales bacterium
CTAAGAAAACTAAAATTCACTTTCTTGCTTCCAATTTTATCCACGTTAGGGATAGAACGGCGTGTTTGAACTCCTTTTTGCCCTCCTCCTTTTGAGGGCAAAAAGAGTGAGTAGTGATAGCCCGACCATTACGGTGTTGAAAAGCTGTGTGTGTTGGGGGTGTGCGGATGGAACGGCTTTTTTATGCCGTAATGGGAACGCCCAAATAGTAAGCTAAAAGGAAGTTCGGTTAACAATTATTGGGTTTATGTTTTTATTTTCCGTTTGAAAAGACTAATTTTGTTCACCTAAAACGAATATACATATACAAGGATGAAAGTAATTCAATTCAGAGAGGCTTTAAGAGAGGGGATGAGTGAGGAGATGCGAAGAGACGAGAACGTTTTTTTGATGGGAGAAGAAGTGGCTCAATATAATGGAGCTTATAAAGTGTCGCAAGGGATGCTGGATGAGTTCGGAGAAAAAAGGGTGATTGATACACCAATTGCGGAATTAGGTTTTGCGGGTATTGCCGTTGGAGCTTCTATGAACGGGCTGAGACCTATTGTAGAGTTTATGACGTGGAATTTTGCGATTCTGGCGGCTGACCAAATCATAAACAGTGCGGCTAAAATGTTGCAGATGAGTGGGGGACAATACAATTGCCCTATTGTCTTTAGAGGTGGTAATGGTACGGCAGGACAGTTGGCTGCTACGCATTCGCAGAGTTTTGAGGCTTTTTATGCTCATGTTCCCGGATTAAAAGTGGTTACGCCTTCTACGCCGTATGATGCTAAAGGATTAATAAAATCGGCTATACGAGATGATAATCCCGTGTTGATTATGGAGTCGGAGAAAATGTATGGTGATAAGGGAGAAGTTCCTGAAAACGAGTACTTGATTCCGATTGGTAAGGCGGATGTGAAAAGAAAAGGAACACATGTTACGGTTGTTTCTTTCGGAAAAGTAATTAAGGTTGCTTATGAAGCTGCTGAAATTTTGGCAAAGGAAGGTATCGAATTGGAGATTGTTGATTTAAGAACGATTCGACCTTTGGATTACGATACCGTATTGGAGTCAATTAAAAAGACCAACCGTTGTGTGGTTTTGGAGGAAAGTTGGCCGATTGCTTCTATTTCGAGTGAAATTGCTTACCATATTCAACGTTATGGCTTTGATTATTTGGATGCACCGGTTTATCGTGTAACGCAATCTGATACGCCTTTTCCGTTTGCTAAACCTTTAATAGAAGAGGCTTTACCTAATGTAAAGAAATTGATAGAAGCGATAAAAAGCGTGCTTTACGTTAGTTGATTGAGTCGCAGAGGAGTTGGATAATTAAATTAAAACAAAGGAAAATATGCACATTGCAATAGCAGGAAACATTGGTGCAGGAAAAACAACTCTAACCAATTTGCTTTCCAAACACTACGGATGGAAACCACATTTTGAAGATGTGGAGGAAAATCCTT
>JALTUD010000399.1 GCA_027047735.1 Flavobacteriales bacterium
ACTTTGTTAATAAAAAATTTTACCTCATTAAATTGTTAAGCACTAAATTCAAAGCCTGTTCTCCATCTGTCCCCAATTTACTTTTTGCTTCTTCTGTCGCCGCTTTCCAGTCGGGGATAATTAATTCTACATAATCAGCTCCTTTATCTGTGATATAAATAACCGGTCTGGTTTTATCATATTTTTTGATGAAATATCCCTTTTCAATCATTCTTTTCAAATCTCGAGTTACCGTTGAGCGTTCTAATTTTAATAACTTCCCAATCTCATTTTGAGGAAGAAATTTATGTTTACCGATTACCATTAACAAGCTTAATTGACTCATCGTAACATTATGTTTTTTCAAATGTTTACGATATATAGCACTAACGACTCTAATCGACAACATCAATTTGGAAGCTATGCATGCCCACGGATCGGCATTTTCAAGCAATTCGTATGATTTTTTAAGAGTCATAATGCAAATATACAAAACATAGTTGTATATGCAACATAAGGCGTATGTTTTTATATCTTACAAAATTATAGAGAGAAACCTGATATAGAAAATATAATGTACATTTGTAAACGTTGTAGTAAAGGTAAAGAAGATAATCACATCAAAATTACCGTTTAAACATAGAAGACAGCATATGCAACCCACAACTATTCTCAATTCCGAACAATTTGAACTGACCATCAACCGGCTTTGTTTCCAATTGATTGAAAACCATAAAGATTTTCAAAACTCAGCAATAATAGGGCTTCAACCACGCGGAATATACTTAGCCAACAGGCTACAACAAAAACTAAAGGAGATAACAGGAAATACTCCACAAACGGGAGCGTTAGACATTACCTTTTATAGAGATGATTTCGGTAGAAAAGAACAACCGTTAATTCCAAGTGTTACTAACCTCGACTTTTCGATAGAAGGGAAAAAAATAATACTAGTGGACGATGTACTCTATACCGGAAGAACGGTGCGAGCAGGAATGGAAGCCGCTTTAGGTTTCGGTCGCCCGTCCAAAATAGAACTTATGGTTTTTATCGACAGAAGATTTAGCCGTCATTTACCTATCGCACCCGATTATATAGGGAAATCCATAGATTCTCTGGCTACCGAACGTGTAGAAGTAAAATGGAAAGAAACCGATACAGAAGATACCGTTATTTTATACAATACTCATGAAAAATCTTAGTGTAAATCACCTGCTCGGTATTAAGCAACTTACCGAAGACGATATTCAATTGATTTTTGAAACGGCAGACAGTTTTAAAAAAATCATCAATCGCCCCATTAAGAAAGTGCCGACATTAAGAGATATAACCATAGCGAATCTCTTTTTTGAAAATTCAACTCGAACACGCCTTTCTTTTGAGTTGGCAGAAAAACGTTTGTCTGCTGATGTTGTCAATTTTTCCGCTGCATCAAGTAGTGTAAAAAAAGGAGAAACACTTATCGATACGGTCAATAATATTTTAGCCATGAAAGTCGATATGGTAGTGATGCGTCATCCCAACCCGGGAGCACACGTTTTTCTGTCTAAGCATATTGATGCTACCATCATCAATGCCGGAGATGGTACACATGAACACCCGACACAAGCCCTGCTTGACAGTTACTCCATTCGCGAGAAATTAGGCGACGTAACCGGAAAAAAGGTGGTGATTGTAGGCGATATAAAACACTCACGGGTAGCACTGTCAAACATCTATGCTTTACAAAAACAAGGTGCCGAAGTGATGGTTTGCGGTCCTGCTACCTTAATTCCGAAATACATAGAAAAATTAGGCGTAAAAGTAGAGTATAATTTGAAAAAAGCTCTGAATTGGTGCGATGTAGCAAATATGCTACGCATACAACTCGAACGTCAAGACATAAAATATTTTCCTACGCAACGTGAATATGTTTTGCAATACGGATTAACAAAGGAAATCCTTGATAACTTGGATAAAGAAATTGTAGTTATGCATCCGGGACCGATAAACAGAGGAGTGGAAATCACAAGCGACGTAGCCGACTCCAAACAATCGATTATCTTAAATCAGGTTGAAAACGGTGTAGCCGTGCGAATGGCAGTCATTTATTTATTGGCGTCTAAAATAAAACGATATTAAGTTATGAATATAGTCATTACCGGAGCTTCTCGCGGAATAGGTCTTGAAACGGCAAAGCTTCTCGCAAAAGAACATAAGGTGTTTTGTTTATCGAGAAATGTTAGCCCGTTGGTCAACTTAAACAACGATAATATTATTCCCGTTTCTTTCGATTTAGAAACGTTTGATACTTCAATTTTAGATGTTTATTTTGAATCAACGGATAGAATTGACAGAATCATCAACAATGCCGGATTGTTAATTAACAAACCGCTGGAAGAACTATCACAAAACGATTTGCAACGGATGTATCGTGTAAATGCCATTGCCCCTCATTTGTTGGTGCAGTACTTTTTACCGAAAATAAGCGACGGACATATTGTAAATATCAGCAGTATGGGCGGTGTGCAAGGTACGGCTAAATTTCCGGGACTAAGCGGGTACAGCTCTTCAAAAGGAGCAGTAACGATTCTTACAGAATGTTTGGCAGAGGAGTTAAAAGAACAAAATATTGCCATAAATGCTTTAGCTTTGGGAGCAGTACAAACAGAAATGCTTTCAGAAGCCTTTCCTGATTATCAAGCACCGCTAACAGCACAAGAAATCGCCGAATATATCGCTGACTTTACTTTAAAGGGGCAAAAATATTTTAACGGAAAAGTTCTGAATGTAGCATTGAGTACACCTTAATTTATTTTATAGTGTTAAAAAAAGATTTCCCACATTATTTAATCTTATTTGCTTTGTCCTATTTTGTGTTTTTTATAAAATTAGACAATTTCCATTTGCGATGGTGGGATGAATCGATGTTTGCGGTCAACGCTTATGAAATGATACAAAATGAAAAGTTCTTTTCTCTATACTTTGATAACGCTCCGGATTTGTACAACACAAAACCGCCTTTAACAGTATGGTTACAGGTTTTATTCATAAAAATTTTGGGCTACAATGAATTGGCGATTCGTTTACCTTCCGCCTTAGCCTCTTTTGCTTGTGTTGTATTACTGTTTCGTTATGTGAAAAATCAATTTGATTATCTATTTGCTTGGATTAGTTCTTTGATATTGCTTACATCATACGGTTTTGTGCACTATCATACAGCGCGAACAGGGGATTCAGATGCTCTACTGACTTTATTCGCTTTTATTTCAAACCTTTATTTTCTACGTTATTATAAAGATAAAAATAACAGCGATATATTCCTTATGTTCTTTTTCCTAACGTTAGGTTTTTTGACAAAGATGTATGCTGTGCTGTTGTTTGTTCCTGCTTATTTTGTCTTGTTAATCTACAAAAAGCAATTCACAGATTTTATCATGAATAAGCATTTTGTTTTCGGAGTTTTGTTTTTTGTAAGCGTGGCAGGTAGTATCTTGTGGTTAAGAGAAGTAGAAACAGGAGGTTATTTAGAGCAGGTATTCTATAAAGACGCGGGGCGTTTAACCGCTGTTGTTGAAAATCATAGCGAACCCTTATTTTTTTATTTTGATAATTTCTTACAAGAACGCTTTGCCACTTGGTTTGTTTTTGCGTTAACCGGTGGTATTTTAGCTTTCTTTTTTAACAAGGATAAAAATGTGGAACTACTGCAAGTATTTTCAGTTTTTGTACTGGGTTATTTGTTAATCATTACATTATCCGTAACAAAGTTGGAATGGTACGATATGCCGTTGTATCCTTATTTGGCAACGCTTGCCGCCTATCCAATATATAAACTGCTGATGTCTATAAAAAAGGTGAAATATCAGTATATAGTAATAATTGTTGTATTCTTTTTTCCTTATCGAGCTATGTTTTACAAATCTCAAAGTAACGATATGAAAGCCGGCGAATTGGCTATGGAAGCAAATGAATACTTTTTATACAAAGAAATAGAAGCCGGAAAAAATTTAGATGGTATAAAAGTTTTGACTCAAAAGTGGAAAGGTTCGCTTTTGTTTTATGAGTACAAACTTAAAGAAGCCGGACAGAAAATAGATATTTTATATGATGTTTCAGCTATACGTATAAATGATAAAATTTTGGTCAGTGATACTTTGTTGTTGTCTGAGCTGAAGTCGAAATATAAGGTTACACTTATCGATAAAAGCCGAAACGCCGAGTTATTATTCGTAAAAGGAAAATGATACTTTAGCTAAAGAAACTAAAATTCACTTTCTTGCTTCCAATTTTATCCACAGAACGGCGTGTTTGAACTCCTTTTGTGTTGTTGCACTTATGCAACACAAAAGAGTGAGTAGTGATAGCCCGACCATTACGGCGTTAAAAAGTGGTGTAGTGCAACGAAACTGCTTTTTTATGCCGTAATGGGAACGCCCAAAATGTATGGATTAGAAACAAAAAAACGCAATTCACCCCGTAAATTGCGTTTTAGAATCAACTCAATAAGTTAATTAAGCGTATTGCTCTTCGTTATCCAATCCTTTTTTGGAAAATTTGGCTTTAATCATATCCATTGTTCCCCAACCTGCCCATACTCCGACAAATGACATTACAAAAATTAAAACCCAAAAAGCCAAGAAAAAAAAGATTAGAAATATTAGCGTTCCTATTACCATAACTTTGTAAATTTGAAGATTATTTGTTCACAAAAGTAAAATAATTTATCAATATTATGGAATATAGAATAGAAAAAGACACTTTAGGTGAGGTAAAAGTTCCTGCCGACAAGTATTGGGGACCACAAACAGAACGTTCGAGAAACAATTTTAAGATAGGACCTTCGGCTTCTATGCCTAAGGAAATTGTACATGCTTTCGGTTATTTGAAAAAAGCAGCAGCTCACGCCAATCACGAATTAGGCGTGCTTTCAAAAGAAAAAAGAGATTTGATTTCTAAAGTTGCTGACGAAATTATAGAAGGAAAATTAGATGACCAATTTCCTTTGGTAATATGGCAAACCGGTTCGGGAACGCAAAGTAATATGAACGTAAATGAGGTAATTGCCAATCGTGCACAAGTGCTTGCGGGAAGAAAAATAGGTGAAGGCGAAAAGGTATTAGCTCCGAATGATGATGTAAACAAATCACAATCGAGTAACGATACTTTCCCTACGGGAATGCACATTGCCGTTTATAAAATGATTGCTGAAAAAACCATCCCGGGAATCGAACAATTAAGAGATGCTTTAAAGAAAAAAAGTGAAGAGTTTAAGGATATTGTCAAAATAGGAAGAACCCACTTGATGGATGCAACTCCCTTAACGTTAGGACAAGAATTTTCGGGCTATGTTTCGCAGTTAGACCACGGATTACG
>JALTUD010000400.1 GCA_027047735.1 Flavobacteriales bacterium
CGTTAGTGATAGAACGGCGTGTTTGAACTCCTTTTGGTTTGTTGCATATATGCAAACCAAAAGAGTGAGTAGTGATAGCCCGACCCTCATTTTCTAAAACAACGTTTCGCCTTAGCGATATGTTGTTTTTGTAAATGAGGGGAACGCCCAAATAATAATATAGAAAAACAGAATAAGATGAAATTAAAGACTTTAGGAGAATTTATCATTGACAGACAACAGGATTTTCCCGGTTCAAGTGGTGATTTATCAAGAATTATCAGTGCGATACGTTTAGCGTCTAAGATTGTGAGTCAGCAAGTGAATAAAGCCGGGCTGGCGAAGCATATTTTAGGTGGTGCAGGAACGGAAAATATTCAAGGAGAAGCTCAACAAAAGTTAGATGTTTATGCGGATGAGCGGTTTATCGAAGCCTTAAATAACAGAGGGAATGTTTGCGGTATTGGATCTGAAGAAAATGACGATTATATCGAGTTGAACAAGGAGGGTAAATATATTATCCTGATGGATCCTTTAGATGGTTCTTCCAATATTGATGTAAATGTGTCGATAGGTACGATTTTTAGTGTGTATAGAAGAGTCAGCGAAGTAGGTAAGCCCGTGGAATTGAGGGACTTTTTACAAGCCGGAGTAAAACAAGTGGCTGCGGGATATGTATTGTACGGTTCTTCTACAATGATGGTTTATACTACGGGAAATGGGGTGAATGGGTTTACTTACGATCCCGGTATTGGTGTGTTTTTCTTATCGCACCCCGATATGAAATTTCCCGATCAAGGCAAGGTATATTCGATGAACGAAGGTAATTTCAACAAAACCTCTGAGGGTGTGCGTGAATATATTCGTTATTGTCAAGAGGTTGACAAAGAAACGGGACGACCTTATACGGGGAGATATATCGGTTCGTTGGTTGCGGATTTTCACCGAAATTTGATTAAGGGAGGGATTTATATGTATCCGGCTACGGATTCTTCGCCTAATGGAAAATTGAGATTATTGTATGAGTGCAATCCTTTGGCTTTCCTCACAGAACAAGCAGGAGGTAGAGCATCGGACGGGGAAAAAAGAATTATGGAGATAGAACCAACTCACCTGCATCAAAGAGTTCCTTATTTTGTGGGGAATACGGAAATGGTTCAAAAAGTGGAAGAATTTATTAAGAACGAAAAATAAAATGAAGAAATTAATTGGAATGTTGGCAATAGGTTTTGGGATGAACGTCGTGGCTCAGAGTCCTGAAATTAAATACGAAGAGTATGATTTGCCGAATGGATTGCACGTTATTTTACACGAAGATCATTCTACACCTATTGTAGCGGTTTCCGTTATGTATCACGTCGGATCCAAAAACGAGGATACGGCGAGAACGGGTTTTGCTCACTTTTTTGAACATCTCTTATTTGAAGGGTCGGAAAATATAAAACGCGGAGAGTTTTTTAAATACATAGAAAATGCCGGAGGACAAAACAATGCCAATACCACCAAGGATCGTACTTTTTATTACGAGGTATTACCGTCTAATCAGTTGGATTTAGGTTTGTGGTTAGAATCCGAAAGAATGTTACACGCTGTTATTAATGACGAAGGAATAGAAACACAGCGTGAAGTTGTAAAAGAAGAAAGGCGTTTACGTTACGATAATCGTCCGTACGGTACGTGGATGGAAGAGGTTTTTAAAAGAGCCTATAAAGTTCATCCGTACCGATGGTCGGTAATCGGTTCGTTGGAGCATTTGAATGCAGCTCAAAAACAAGAATTTATAGATTTTTACCATAAGTTCTATGTGCCGAATAACGCGATACTATCTGTAGCCGGCGATTTTGATTCTAAAGAAATAAAGAAAAAAATAAAAGCTTATTTCGGAGAAATTCCAAAAGGGAAAGAAGTACCAAAAGTAACGATTGTAGAACCTCCGTTAAACGGAGAAGTAAGAGATACGGTTTATGACAATATTCAATTACCGGCGGTAATAGAAGCTTATAGAGTTCCCGAAAAAGGAGCAAAAGATTTCTACGCGGTAGAGATGTTAAATTTATTACTATCGTCCGGAGAAAGTTCACGACTGGATAAACGTTTGGTGCAAGATGAAGAAAAAGCCTTGTATATAGGTTCTTTTGCTTTCGATACGGAACATCCGGGCTTGTCAATGATTTTTGCCATAGCAAATGGTGAAACCAAACCTGATGAATTGGAAAAAGGTATCAATGAGGAGATTGAAAGAGTAAAAAATGAACCGATAACCGATAAGGAATATCAAAAATTACGCAATACGATAGAGAGTGATTTTATTTACAATTTCAATTCAATGATTGGAATCGCTGAAAATCTGGCTAATTATGAAATGTATTTGGGAGATGCGAGTTTAATCAATACAGAGTTGGAACGCTATATGGCGGTTACCAAAGAAGATATTCAAAGAGTGGCAAAAAAATATTTTGATAAAGACAACAGAGTAGTGTTGTATTACTTGCCGAAAGAAGATAAAAAATAACAAAGAAGATATCCTAAGCAAATACAGAATGAAAAGAATAAACATAAATAAATGGTACATCGGTATAGTGTTATTGACAACTGCTTGTACGTCGCAGAAAATAGACAGAACTTCAGCACCAAAACCCGCAAAAGCGTCGCAAATAAACATTGGAGAACCCAAGGAGTTTACTTTAGATAACGGACTAAAAGTATTTTTGGTAGAAGATCATCGTCTGCCGAAGGTGTCCTTTCAACTATCTTTTGATAACGATCCTGTTTTGGAAAAAGACAAAGTAGGATTAGGTCAGATGACCGGAGATTTGATGGTGGCAGGAACACAGAACAGAACCAAAGAAGAGATAGACAATGAGATAGATTTTATAGGAGCCAGTTTCGTGCCTTTTTCCGGAGGTATGTATATGTCTTCCTTATCCAAACACACCGATAAATTGTTGGATATAGCCGGAGATATTTTGCAACATCCGGTTTTCCCTAAAGAAGAATTAGAAAAGCAGAAAAGAAAAGCTATTAGTTCACTTAAAACCGTATCTACCAATGCGAATGCCATAGCAAGTCGAGTAGGAGGAGTGTTGGTTTACGGGAAAAATCACCCTTACGGAGAGGTGCAAACCAAATCCGATGTAGAAAATATTACGGTTGAAGATTGTAAGCAATATTACCAAACATATTTAAGACCGAATATTTCACATTTAATAGTAGTGGGCGACATAACAGAGGAAGAAGCAAAAGCAAAAGCAGAAAAATATTTTGGAGGATGGGAGAAAAAACAAGTACCTACTTATACGTATCCGTTTCCCAAACAACCGGAAGAAAACAGAGTTGTTTTCGTAGAAAAACCGGGAGCCGTTCAGTCCTTAGTTCAAGTGCTTTACCCTGTTGATTATAAATTGGGACAAGAGGATGATATAGCCGTAAAAGTGATGAGTTCGGTTTTTGGAGGAGCATTTTCAAGTTACTTAAACGCCAATCTGCGTGAGGATAAAGGATATACTTATGGAGCTAGAGGAGGAGTATATCCGGATGTTTTGGTAGGTAAATTTTCAGCCTCGGCAAGTGTTCGAAATGAAGTAACTGACAGTTCAATTGTTGAGTTTTTGAAAGAGATGCAACACATCAGAGAGGAAAAAGTAAAACAAGAAGATTTGTCCAGAATAAAGAACAAAATGAACGGAAATTTTGCTTTGTCTTTAGAAAAACCGAGAACCATTGCACGTTTTGCCTATAACATAGCAAGATACAATCTTCCTAAAGATTATTACAAAAACTATCTAACACGATTGGAAGCCGTTACGGATGAAACAGTCCAACAAGCTGCAAAAAAATATATTTTCCCGCAAAAAAATATCATTTTAGTAGTAGGAAATAAAGATATTTTGGAAAAATTAAAACCATTTGACAGCGATGGAATCGTGGAAGTTTACGATTATAACGGAGAACCCAAAAAAGAACTTAAGCCCGTAACAAATGGAATGACAGCAGAAAAAGTCATCGAGCAATACCTTTTTGTCCGTACCGATTTAACTGATATGAATGCAGTAAAAGAGAAGTTTAATGCAATCAAAGACATCACCATCGAGACCGAGGCAAAGATGCAAGGGATGACGATAAAAATGATTTCAAAACAATTAGCTCCCAATCTCATTTCTACCGAAGTTTCAATGAATGGGATGACCATACAAAAGCAAGTATTTGACGGTGAAAAAGGAGTTTCTTCAGGAATGCAGGGACAGAAAGATATAGAAGGAAAAGAGTTAGAGTACCTAAAGATGGAGGCGGAGATGCACAAAGAAACCAAGTATAAAGAACTAGGTTATACACTAGAGTTATTGGGAATAGAAAATATATTGGGACAAGACGCGTATAAGGTTGAAATAACCACCCCTTTGGGTGAGAAAGAAACTCAATATTTTTCACTAAAAGACGGACTGTTGATATACCGTATTCAAAATGTAGAAGGCGAAGATGGCAAAGTCATTACATCAACAACCGAATACAACGATTACAAGAAAGTTAACGGGATTTTGTATCCGTTCAAGCGTTCAGAACAAGCCGGACCTCAAAATATAGATTTAGAAGTAAAATCCATAAAGCACAACCAAGGCTTAACCAAAGCCGATTTTAAATAATATTTGGGCGTTCCCCCATAAAAGCAAAAGGTGTATCATTCCCAAATGATACACCTTTTGCTTTTATGGGGTCGGGCTATCCACTATATCTTTTGCCCTCCAAAAGGAGGGAGGGCAAAAGGATGCCGTTCCTATCCCTAACGCGTGTTGAATGAAGTGCAAGAAAGTGAATTTTAGATTCTTTAGACAATGAAGAAAATATTTGCATAGCCGAGCTATGGAAATATTTTATGAAGCAGGATAAAGGAAATAAAAACACTTTATGTACTTCTATTCAGCACGTGTTAGGGATATGTCCCTAACGCAAGTGGAATGAGTGCAAAGAAAATAAGTTTTAGTTTTCTGAAAAACACCTAATACCATTTTAATTTTGAAACGAGTCGAAAGAAAGAGGGTTTTAGTTTTCTTAGACGATGAATAAAATATTTGCATAGCCTTAGCTATGGAAATATTTTATGAAGATGGATAATAAAATCGCTTTATTAGGCTCGTTTCAATGTTAAAATGGTATAAGTTTTCAACATTTTTCAAGTTGCTTTTACTTTTTTTGCATTTGTTAACAAATTGATGTTAATTTGTTTCTACTTATAAATAATGAACTATTATGATGAATAAATTGAGTCTTTTTATTACGGTATTGCTTTCTATTTTTACTGTTGGAGGAGCGTTTGCTCAAACTTGCTCTAATCCTATAG
>JALTUD010000401.1 GCA_027047735.1 Flavobacteriales bacterium
TTTGGTATGGCTATGGGAGGAAGAAACGGGAGTGTGGAGAGTTATAGGTATGGCTACCAAGGAAGTGAAAAAGATGATGAGATTAAAGGGCAAGGGAATTATTATACTACGTTCTTTAGAGGTTTAGACCCAAGACTTGGAAGGTGGTTTAGTATTGACCCAAAAGCAAAACTAGCTCCATGGAGCAGTCCATATGTTACAATGGCTAATATTCCAATTTTAGCAAATGATATTAAAGGTGATTTTATACCATTAATTATAGGGGGGTATTATCTTTCTGCTTCAGCAGTTGCTTGGTTGGCTGCTGGAACAACTGCAACAGCTTTAACTTTAGTTCATAAAGATGAAATAGTTGAAGCTGTTCAACAAACATTGACTTTCAATAATGAAGATTTCCATACAAGCGTTGGAAAGCCAGACACATATCCTGGTTGGACTGATGGAAAACCATCTTCTTTTAATCCTCTTCCAGGAGGTTGTAAATCTTGTAAGACATTAGCTAAATGGGTTGTAGGTTCAGGACTTTTGGGGTCAGCACTTGAGCAAGCTAGTAAAATATTTAAGAGTGATGAACCTATTGGGAATATTGATAAAGTTGTTTTAGAACTTGAAGAAACTAAAGTTGTTGAAAATATTGAAAAGCCTGAATATGTTGACATCACATTAACAATAGACGTTAATTATAAAATAGAAGAAGGAGATAATTTAACTCGAATTGCTGAAAAATATAATACAACAGTTGATCAACTAGTTAAGGATAATCAAATTGCTGATAAAAATAAAATAAGAAGAGGTAAATATTTAAAAGTGGGTGAAGTAACCAAAACAGAAACAGTGTTAAAAACAGAAATTTCAGATGAATAAACTTATATATTGGTTTGTATTATTGTTAGGAGGACTACATCTATTTCTTTTATACTCAGCAGACAACTTTTATAATAGGAATTTAACACCTGTTTTAGGGTTTTTAATAAGTGTTTTTTTATTGATTTTAATCTTATTTTTGGAGATAAAAGAGAGGGAAAAGAAATAGTTTTAACTCTTTAAACTCCGAGCATTCTGTAATAAAAGTGTACCAATATTGAGAAAATAGAGCAATAATGGGAGTTTTCAAAAAAAAATACTAAACTTTCAATTACTAAAAAGTGGTTAGAGGTTTTATTTTTTGTAATCTAAAAGGGTTTGTAATCACAGACGTGCTATCTCCACGCCCAAAATAGAAAAAGCCGTCCCTTATAAGGGAAACCATTAACATACAGCCAATTAAACAGACGAAGACAGTTACACCTTAAAACAAACAGAAGGAATTCCCCCCCCACAGGAAAAGTTGTATTCACTACACTTTCAGTCGTTCCTCCCTCTCGTTTCTTTCATCGGTAGCTTTCCTTTCTTTTTTTTAGCTTGTTTAACGCCTACGGCAGTACGGTAAAAAAAGAAACCGC
>JALTUD010000402.1 GCA_027047735.1 Flavobacteriales bacterium
GTATTGGGCAACGAAAATTAGAAAAACAATTGTTGTACGCTACCCGAGAGGACGAGGAAAACTGCTTTCGTTGGATAAACCAACGGTCTTAAAAACAGGGAAAGGCAGTTGTTTAAGAAAGGGTAAAGACATCGCTTTGCTATCAATTGGAAAAATAGCCGATGAAGTAGAAAAAGCAATTAGGGAACTCCATAAAAAAGAGATTTTCCCTTCTCATTATGATTTGCGTTTTGTGAAGCCTTTGGATAAAGAACTATTAACGCAAATGGCGACTAACTACAAAAAGGTGGTTGTAGTTGAAGAAGGCACAACACACGGGGGAGTGGGAAGTGCCGTTTTAGAATTTTTTGCTTCAATAAACACTAAAATGGAAACTAAATTAATCGGTATTGACGATGAATTTGTGGAACACGGCTCTATTCCTGAATTGTATGATGCGTTGGGAATTTCTGCACCGTTTATTGTGAAAGCTTGTCTTTAAGTATTGTATAACCTTAAATCGGCTCAAAAAACAATGAAATACGGCTCAAAAATGTAGTTTTATGAGCTGAATTAACATTTTCTGTGAGCCAATTGAACTTCAAGCTGTCTAACAAAAAGTTGTTAGACGGCTTAAAGTTTAAGGTCTTAAAACTCCCAATTATATTGATCTAGGTTTTCTACACAATATTGCAGTAAATCTATACTTCCTCTTATGTCTTCTTTATGTGCCATTTCAATCACTTGGTGAATGTGACGTGTTGGTATTGATACTGCTCCGGCAATGGAACCACCTGCGGTCATTTGTTGGATTGCCATGGTATCTGTGCCTCCTGCGGTTAGAATTTCTGGTTGCCATTTTATATTGTTTTTGTCGGCAATTTCTTTCATATATTTCACCATTCGGTAATCACAGATGGTACGCGAATCCATTATTTTGATAGCTGTTCCTTTTCCTAATTCGGTTACTTTTTCGTGAGCTGAAGCTCCGGGTACGTCAAAAGCAATGGTGGTATCCAAACCAAATCCAAAATCGGGTTGTATTTCTTGTGCCGCTACGGATGCTCCTCTGATTCCGACTTCTTCTTGTACGGTGAAAACCCCGTAAACATCGTAAGCCGGCGATTTTAATTGGCGTAGCATTTCCACTAAAATAAATACGGAAACTCTATTATCGATTGATTTGCAATTTACGCAGTCGCCCATTTCGATTAATTCGCGTTGGCGTGTTATCGGGTCGCCGATACTGATGTATTTTTCAACGGCTTCTTTTGACATTCCCAAATCGATGAAATAATCGGTGGTTTTGGGTACTTTGTTGCGTTCTTCGGGTGTCATTACGTGAATGGGTTTTGAGCCCATTACTCCGATTAAGTCTTTTTTCCCGTGTATAATCACACGTTGTGCCGTAAGCGTTTTCGGGTCGAAACCTCCTAAGGTATGGAAGCGAACAAATCC